>DAIDAN010000029.1 GCA_027310605.1 Candidatus Aenigmatarchaeota archaeon
GGCGGAGACATTCAGGATGCGCGTGTAGACTATGTCGCCGATGTCGAAGTATCGCCTGAGGTCCTCGCCGCTCTCGATGTATTCGGGTGAAGCCTCGCCGAGCTGGAGGATTGCGTCGTAAGGGCTGTTGATGTCAAGAATCCAGAAGGTGTTTTGGATATCGCTTACAATCGCGATTATGCCGTCGTCGGGCTTTGGCAGATAGACGCCGGAGAGCGGGGTCACGCCGACAAGCCGCTCCTTCACGCGGGCTGTGCCGACGACTTTCGAGCGAATCTCGTTTCCCTCCCTGTAGCAGCCCGCGCCCGGCAGGAAGTCGAGGCCTTTCGCCAGCGCCTGGCCGGGAATGACCAAATCCTTTTCCTTCACCAAAAGCTCCGAGGCTTCAGACATAAAAATCACTAAATTATTTTAATCCGTTACCAATCAGCAATCGCGTAATAATTCCGGCTTGTAACAGCAGAATTATTTATTTGGCTCTGCAGAATTTATACAGAGCATATTTTATCAAATTTCTCTTTCGCTTTATTGGTTTCTTGTATTTTTAATGTTTAAATAGCTTTCGAATAAAGAATAATTTTATGGATTTTGAAAAGCTGAAGATTAAGGATTACAAAAAATGGAGCGTTTACTTGCATCAGAACCAGTATTATCTTGGACGCGCGTACATCTGGGCAAAGCGGGAAGATGATATTGACTTTATGCAAATATCTTTTCAGGAAAGTGAAGAGTTGTTTGATATCGGCCGTGCTGTCAATAAAGCTCTCTCTGATTTGTTCCAGCCGGATTTGATGAATTATGCAATTCTTGGGAATGTTACGAATCGTTTGCATGTTCATGTTATACCCCGCTACAAATCGCCTCGTATTTTTTCAGGCATAAAGTTTGTCGACGAGAGATGGGGCAAGAATTACGCGCCGTATAATTATGATTTTAAAATTCCAGAACCCATACTTCTGGAAATAAGAGATGCGGTAAAGGAGAAATTATAATCTTTATTTTTTCATTTGCTCCTGTTCAAAATTTTCACTTCCACTTCACCTTTTGTGATAGAGTTCAGCTTGTCGAAGATTTCGGGCTGCATTCCCGCAGGAATCTCAATCTGCGCGAGATAGGAGCCGTCATTGCCCCACTCCTCCTTCTGTAGCTTGCCAAAGCTTCTCACCACGCTCACGCTCCTTGCCGCGTAAGCGGTCGGAATCCTTATCGCCAGAATTACCTTCTCGAATCTGATGGGGATTATCCTCTGTATCTTTTCAAGCGCGTCCTCCACCTGCTCCTCCGCTCCTTTCTCCCCGCTTATCTGCACCTTCGCCTGCTCCATCGCGTTCAGCACGCGCTCGATCGGGTGCGGCGCGCCTGTCTGCGGATTCAATCCCTGCCGCGAGATTATTCCAGCTATCTGCTTTCTCCTGTCTTCGACCATCTTCCTTCTCTGCTCTGTCGTTAATTGCAGCTCGCCGTCAAAAATTATTTTTCTCGCTATCTGCTCGGCGTTGTTCGTGCCGAAAACCCTGTTCAGTTTTTCCTGCGGCGCGCGCAATCCCTTGCCGACATCGGAATAAATCTCGCGCGCCGCGAGCACATCCTCCATCTTCACCTCCTTTCCGCGCTTCAGCTCCAGCGCCTTTTCCGGGTCAACGAGAATCTCGAACTTCTCGCCCGCCTTCATTATTCTTGCTATGACTGCCTTGTCGAGAGAAACCATAAGTATCTGAAGAGAATTTTATTTCAGAATATAAAAGGCTTTTGGAGAAAGATTATTTTTCTTGGTGATTATCAATTAATTTCCCCCAACATAAAAATAATCATTATGATTTGAATTCAAAAAATCAGAATGGCTATTAAGCCGAAAAATCCGAAGTGCTAAATAAGCGCAACTAAACCGATTTGTAATTTGGCGCAACAGCAAATCAAGTCATATTGATTTTCTATTTCCCAACCACAACCTTTATCCTCTTCGCAGGCTCGCTTGCGCCGTGCAGAACAACAAACCCGGAAGTGCGCGTGACAAGATTGTTGCCGCGCCTGCCATTCAGGTCAGCTGGCTGCAATCTCACGGAATCAAAAGCGGAAACGGCCTTCATCCTGTAATGCAGGACCCGCACCTCCCTCGACTTCAGCCTGCCGAGCCTCCAGACGAGCTCGGTGCCGGAAGGCGTCTTTCTTATGACCGGCTTTATGGTCTCGAACCTTTCCGAGACGGAAAACTGTTTCGGCACGAAATCCCGCACCACAACATTGTCTATTGCGCGCAGCCCGCTCCTCACCTCGAGCGAAACAGAAGCTTCATTTCCTTCCGAAAGAATATGCCCCCGCATTATGCGCTTCCTCAGCGAGAGCGAGGTCGCGGATATGTAATAGTAGGCGCCGATGAACGCGAGCATCACCAGGAGCAGCGGCACGGGCCAAAATATCTCGGAGTAGTTCATTGTCAGGGACTCGCCTGGCGCGAGCGAAACAGTCCAAGCATATTCGGCCCCGGCGGAGGAAGGCTGCGGGCCCGAGTAAAGAGAATACCAGGCGTTCAGCACCTGCGAGCTGATATCCGCGGTCTTGGGAGCGTTTCCGTAATTAGTGGAAACAAGCGTGATGTAATTCCCGAATATCGAGGAGGAAACATTCCTGGCTGTTTTTATGTTGGAGATTAGCGGAACCTTGAAAGGCAGGGATTTCCTGACAAGCACAGATGTGTCCTGCACGAGCTTCACATCCATGTTGTAATCCCCGGGCGCGGCCAGCGGGTCAAGAGAGAAGTCGGTTGAGAACGCCTTCTCCGCGCCGAAGTCGAGGCTCGAGACTGACATTGTTTTTGTCCTGTCGCCGAAGCTGAAGACAAGCTTCATGTTGCTGAGCGCCCGCGAGCCTATGTTCTTCAATGCAACAGAGACCGTGACGGAATCGCCGGGATTGCAGGCGCTGCAGGAAAGCGAGGAGCCGCTTATTATGACAGCGCTCGACTGAAGCACATTCACGAAGAATTCCTTCTGCTGCATCGCCCCGTTGCCCGCCCTCGACACTATCATCGTATATCTGTAATTGTTGGGGAAAGCGTCGGCGGGCGGGGATATTGATATTGAAAACGAGGCGTTCGAGCCAGACGGGATGAAAAGCCCCTGCTTGCTGACGGACACCCAGGAAGTGTATGTGCCTATCGCGGCTATCGAGAACCAGTCGTCAGCGCCGTTGTTTGAGATTGTCGCGGAAAAATTCGTGCTGTTTCCCGCATAAAGGGTTACCGGCTGGGTGACATCAACGGAAAAGTCGGCGGCTGCAGCGAAAGCCGATGCTGCCGCAAGCATTGCAAGAACCGCCGCCAGCGTCAAAGAGAATGGAAAGGACTTCATGCCAATCACGACAGATATAATCTTGTCAGCCCCATTTATAAGTTTTACCGGTATGTATTGAATTCGTTTTAAAATGATTCGTAATGCAATTCAATATGGATTCATTTCAAAAAACCGGAACGGCTTTTAGATTTTTTAACGGGAGCGATAACGACAGCATTTTCCCAAAGCGATTTTCAATCCAACCTGCGTTTCTGTTTCATCCGATTTGTAATGTTCTTTCAAACTGATTAGTCTTGATTACCCTACAACAACCTTCTGCCTCCCGTTGAGAATGATTTTCGAGGAGAAGCCGTCTATCCCGATGTTCGCGCCCGAAACTGTGAGATTGCCCCTGAAATCGCTTATCTGCAGCGGCCCGCTTGGGATGCTCAGCCCCGCGCTTTCCTGCCCGATGCCCAGGCTTCCGGAAACATTCAGCGCGAGCGCTCCGATGCTGGTGCCGTAAATCTTCGCCGAGTCCGCCGAGGCCGCCGCGCTTGCGGAAACCGTCCTCCTGCTGTTCGAATAAATCATCATCCCGTTCACGGAAATCTTTTCCGCGCTTCCTTCTATGTAAATTGTCCCGTTCGCATAAATGACAGCCTTTCCGAGAAACTTATCGAATGCCGCGCTCCCGCTCGGGACATCCACCTTCTCGCTGCCTGCGATAATGGAATAGGAAGAGTTGGAATGAACCTCAACCGAATCCGCGGGGCCGCCAATCGTCAGCGAATTGTCCAGCATCTCGAGCGAGCCTGAAACGCGGACTGTCCCGCTTGAATTGTTTCCCGCGGCGCTTCCGGAAACGAGCCCTGATAGCGCGTCCTTCACGCCTGCAAAAAGATCGCCTATCGGGTTTGTTCCGCCGGAAGGGCTCGGCGCCCCAATCCCGCCGACGCCGCCGGAGGCGAAGAATCCCGAGACCACTATCGCCACAGCCACGACCAGAGCCGCGATAATTTTCCAATCCACCGGGAGACACCTTCGGTTTCTCCCAAGGGTTCCCTCTTCCCTCGCGGAGAATATTACGGTTTCCCCCTACGGTACCCTCTTCCCTTCGGGAGGACAAACCTACGGTTTGGCACAAAAATCCTTCGGATTTTTGGCTCCGCCGAAAACGAAGTTTTCGTGCGTTCCTCCAACGGTTTCTTCTTTTCCCTTTTCTTTCTTGAGGTTGCCTTTTAGGCGGGAAACTGAATTCTAATTCGCAGAGATGATATAAAAAGATTCTAAAATTCTCTCCGATGTAAATTATCCGATAAAAAAATATGGAATCAATCGGATTAACAAAATTAAAAGCTATTTATATATGGTGAAAACCAAAACCAGAATATGCACGAAAATCTTTTCAGATTTTCGGCAACAGTCTGGTGACTTTATGTCAGAAATTCTTCTGTCGCAGTTTTTCGGGAACGATATCTGGAGCACGCTCATCTCCTTCATCCTGATATTCGTTCTGATAATCTTCGGGCCGCGCCTCATGGTGACGCAGACCATCTGGAAGCTCGAGAAGGATGTGGAGGAGCTGGAGATGATGGCGGAGCGCTCCAGAAACAACGCAGTGAAAAGATTCCTTAAAAATCCGGACAGGGAGATGCACGACAAGATAAAGAATTTCATGGATTTCCAGATTGCGGAGCCCGTGAGCACAGACCCGTTCGGGATAATAAAAAAGATTGACGCCGTCCTGAGGCAGGCGGAAAGCAGGCACAAGGTTTTCGTGGAATCGATAGCGCCCGGGCTCGGCGAGGACGAGAAGAAAAACTTCAGGGCGGCGCTGCTGCACACGAGCGGCGTCCATCAGATCGCGAAAATAATGAGGCACCTTCTTGAGACGATAAAAAAATATAAGATTTTCCAGATGGCGCTCATCCTGCAAATGCAGTTCCCGATGATTAAAAAAGTTGCGGAAGCGCTGTATGATTCGGTGGAGGCTTTTTCAAGGGGGCTGCCGATTGGAGACGCGATTGCGCCGCTGATAGTCGCAAACTACATTCCGAAAGGGAAGGCGAAGCTGATGAAGGACGCGGATTTCGTCTATTATAGGACAAAGATTGCGGGCAGGAGCGTGATATTCTCGCGCGCGAACGGCCCCGGCGTGAGCATCGGCTATCCGGAAAAATTCATGGAAAACATCCTGAAAAAAGAAAGGATAACGAGGATACTGACGGTTGACGCAGCAAGCGGGCTGGAAGGGGAGAAGCCCGGCGCGGTGGCGGAAGGGGTCGGCTTCGGGCAGCGCGGCTCCAATCCCGTGGCTTCGTTCTACATAGAAGAGATGGCTGTGAAAAGGGGAATTCCCGTAGACGACATAATGATAAAGGAAATCGGCGAGCAGGGCTTGCAGGTGATGGCAAAGCCGATTCTCGAGAGCGTGCCGAAAGCCTCGCAGGCGATGGAGGAAGCGATAAAGCGAAGCAAGAAAAACGAGAGAATTCTCGTGATAGGATTGGGCAACACCGGCGGGGTCGGGAACGACAAGAGCGGAGTTCCGCTGGCGATTGACAAGCTGAAGAAATACTACAGGGACATGGAGGCGAAACAGAAGGAGAAAAAAAGAGGATGGTTCTGAACCGCAGGGGGATGCGAACTTGAACTCCCTTCAGTTCAAGGGTTCTCCTGATTCCCCCTCAATATGGTGCTTTTGCGCAAGCCGCTTTAAAGTCCGTTCTGACGATGCAGTTCAATCCATAATGAACTGCCGTTCTGATTTTTTGAATTAATTCATATTGATATCGATAATGTGTTTTTTATATCTGTTTGCACAATTCTTATTGGTTGATATGAGGTTTTCCGGAAAAAATATTTTCCTCGAAAAGGAGCCGAGCGAGCTGGACAGGCTTGTCTTCGATTTCATCGGGCTTCTGAAAAAGCATACGGATTATTCTATTGTCAGCGGATATGTCGCGATAATCCTCGGGAGGATAAGAGGAACTGATGATGTTGATGTGATAATTCCGAAGAAAACAAAGGAGGAGTTTGAAAGGATGATTGTTGATATTTCCAAGGGCGGATATTGGTGCATCAACACTGAAGAAGTTGAGGAGATGTACGGCTTGCTGAAGACGGGGCATTCGATAAGGATTGCAAAAAGAGGGGAAATCTCGCCGAATTTTGAAATAAAGTTTGCCAAATCTGAATCGGACTTCGAGGCGCTTGCCAATCCGATTGAAGTGTTCGTCAGGGACAAGTCCGTAAAGGTTGCGCCGCTCGAGCTGCAGACAGCCTTCAAGGAGATTGTGCTGAAAAGCGAAAAGGACATTGAGGACGCGAAACATATAAGGGTTGTGGCAAAGGAATATATTGACGAGAAGCTGATTGAAAAATACAGAAAAAGGTTGAGAGAATGGATGCTAAAAAGGCAAAGATAATAAATAGACAGGACAGGGATTGGTATGTGAAGTTTTGGGCGGATTATGTGAGAACGCACAAGGACGGCGAATGGGGAAGGCAGCAGAATCTTTTCATCAACTCGCTGATGCAAGGCGCAAGACAGAACAAGCTGACAGCGGAAGAATATCTGAAGATAAAGGGGGAGAAATAGAAATAAGGAATCATTATGAAACTAATTGGAAAGGATACGCTGACGATATTACAAATCAGTTGCTGATACGCTGACATTACGAATTGATTTGCGGGAGCGCTGATAACATTACAAATCAGATAACAGATGCGCCGATAGCAGCGCGACGCCAAACAGCTTTAGCGGCGTCTTATTTTTTGCAGTTCAAGTCATATTGTAATTCAAGTCGTAATGAATTATTTTTTAGAATTTATTTTATCCTGACAAACTTTATTCTTTCCACTTTCGGCCTGCTGTCGTTCAGCTCTATTATCGCAGCCTTTCCCTCGCGCCCGTATCCGGGATTCACGACGGTTGTCTTTCCTATCTTTGTCTTTCCCTGATGCTCGTGCATGTGGCCGCACAAGTGCAGGAGCGGCTTGTATTTCCTGTCAATCCGCGAGAACGGCTCGAAGCCGATATGCCTGCCGTTCATCTTCGATTCCTTGTTTATGATTTTATCAAACTTGAAATTGTACGGCGGCCAGTGCGTCACGAAAATGAGGTTTTTGCCGCTGAAGTTTTTGAAGACGGAGTTTACAGATTTTTCTAATTTCTTATAATATCCAAGTCTTTTCTTGCGCTTTTCAAGATTCTCTGAAAGAATATTTTTTGTAAACCATAAAGTCGGCTCGGCATACCCGCCATATCC
>DAIDAN010000002.1 GCA_027310605.1 Candidatus Aenigmatarchaeota archaeon
GCAATATTCCTTCGGTGTCGTTCCATCTGAAAGACGGCGCGAAATTCGGGAGCCTGAAGGCGGAAGGAAACAAGATTTTCATAAGCGCGGAAGACTTTATCGAGATAAAGGAGAAGAAAACGCGCGATTTCGTTCTCGCTTGCTTGCAGGCAAACTCAGAAAAGCTGAAAAAGGCGAAGGACGCGAAAGCCGTCATTTACAATCTCGAAATCCCGAAAGATGAGGGGTTGATAAAGGAGATTGTAAAAAAAGCTGGCTCTGATAATGCTGGCGCGAAAGAAAAAATTGAGCAGCTTGAGAATGATATAAACGAATTAGTTTACGAACTGTACGGGATAACGAAGGAGGAGAGGAAGATTATAGAGGAGGCTTGAATTTCTGAAAGAAGATATTTTATCGATTATTTACAGAAACATTTAATTCAATCTTATATTCTGTATATTTACCTAAAAACACTCCAACAGCAGTAAAGAATAAAACTAAAGTCCACGAAAGCCAATTCTCATTAAAGTGAAATATTATATTTATTTGTGGAACTAAAAAATTCACTGAAGCAAATAACATAAAAATAGAATTAAATATATAGCTAGAGATCTTTTCTACAGCCTTTCCGAGAAAAATCTTATTTGTATCTTTCGATAAAGTTATGAATAATGATGCTATGAATCCTATTATCAGCGCAGCTATAGACATGGAATCAATATTCAGTTGAATCATTACCTTTCGCCATCCTAAGAAAACAAAGAGAATCATTGTTAAAAAAAGACCTGATAACCAGTATTTGCTTCCACTATGAGATTTATTAAATAATAACGAAGTATAATAACCTGCTGCTACACCAAACAAGAGAATAAATATTGTTCTTATTACGGCATTTTCAAAAATACTTGTTAAAGGTATGAGATTTTGGCTCTGAAAAAGCACACCTATAAAAATGATAATTACTGCTATAGAAATGCCAGCTCCAATTGTAAAAATGTTATTTTTATCCATATTCATCACTCACGTTTTGTATTCATTCTTATTTAATAGTATTTAAAAGATTCTACTGTTACTGCCGATTAATTCGCTAATAACCGAATGGCGTATTTTGTGAAAATAAAGAAGTATTACATCATTCAATCCTCACTCCATCTCCAACCTCTATCCCGTTCCTTTCAGCGAACCCTGCGTTCACTTCAACAACATATTTTGCGGGCGCCGCAGAAACATAAAGCGGGCAATACTCGGAACAAGGCTGCGCGTTCTCCGCGATGTTCACGACCGTAAAGTTTTCGGAGATAAAAATAATGTCCAGCGGAATAAGAGTGTTCTTCATCCAAAAGCGCAATTGCTGCGGTGTTTCAAAGATAAACAGCATTCCGTAATCCTGCGGCAGACTCCGCACGAACATCAATCCCTTCTCGCGAAGGTAAGGCGTGCCAGCGACTTCCGCTGTTATTGTGCTCTTTCCTGAAAAAGATACTAAAACATTCTTTTCTTTTGGCGGGGACAAGATTAAGAGAATTAGGATTACCGCAACCAAGACAAGCAGCTTATTTCCCGCATTTCCTTCCATTTTCATACTTCTTACCTTTCTTGCTCCAATAGAAAATTATTGCGGCCGCGGCTGCCGCGGCAAATATGGGGGTAATTATAATAAACAGGCTTTCAGGCTGCGCTTGCTGTCCGGCTCCGCTGATAGCCGTTTCATTGACTGCTGTTATGTTGCTTTTCTCTTTCACGACAGGCTCGCCTGTTATCGCAAAAACCGAAAATCCCGGAAGAACAGACTTGAAGAAAACCTTCCCGGAATCCTCGCCTGTCTTTGAGGTGTCCAGCTTCTGCCAGCCGTTCGAATACCTGTTAAGAGATATGCTGCTTTCATTGATATTGTTATCCGCTACCCATGACTTGTTCACGAAAAACCTTATGGCAGTCCTGTTCAGGCTTGCAAGATTCTCGCCTTCTATGCTTATGAAATTATAGACTTTGCCCGAGGGCAAAGGCTTCGCTATCGTCTTGGGATATTCTATTTTAATTTCCGCATTATCTAAAATATTTTTGGATTCTATTTCAATCTCCTCCAGCGTGTTGTTGAGCTGTATCCTTACTGCCTTTCCCGCGGCAAGGTTTGAGATGTCCGCGGTTGTCGCGCCGTCCGAAGAGCTGACTGTTATTTTTTCCGCAATCAAAACTTGCGCGACAGACGGCCCTCCGCCGCCGCTCCCGGGAGACGCGGAGCCGGACGAGCAAGCCTGCGTTTGTGCCGATGCCTGGCATTGGTATGCGGGAGGATTGCAACTGTATACGGTTCTTGACTGCGAGCCGCCGGAACAGGAGGACCAGCCGCTGTCCGCCGGACATGCTGGACATAAGCCAAGATAATATGTTAACGAGCTTGCCGTGTAGTTCTCATCTCCGGAAAAGCCTGCGGTAATGTTGTAGACGGATGAGACATTAAGATTTGTTGTATTAGTAGTGTTGTATGCGTTCCCAACACTGCTCGCTATCAATTCGGGCGAACCGCTGAAGTTCGCAAAGATTGTCATGTTTTTTCCGGATATATTCAGGAGCGCAGTGATGTTTGCTGTCTGGCCTGCCGTATATGTTGCATTGTTCTCCGTCCCGTTCAGGAACAGCCTTGAGAGCGAAGCCGCCTGAACTATCTGATATGAAAGATTTTGCGAAGAGTTCCAGTTGTTCATGCTGTCGTTCGCAAGCCAGCGGTATGTGTAATTCTTAATGGAAAGATTTGAAAATGTGTAGTAAAATTCCTTGCTTGAGTTGTAAGAGCCGCTCCCGCTGAAAGCCGCGACCGTAAAGTTTGTCAGGCTTGTCGCGTTGCCGAATTCAAGAAAAACCGCGGACATGTTTGTCTCATCCAGCAAGGTGATGTTGAACTGGTATGGCAAGCCATAGACGGCAGGCGAGGCAGGATATGTCTTGTTGCTGGAAAATATCGGCGGCGTGTTGTCAATACTTATGAACCGCGCAACGGTCTGCGATGTGAAATTTTGAGTCTGGTTGTAGAATGCGGTGATGTTGAAAATTGTTCCTGCAGTTCCTGTATAAGCGGAAAGGTTGTAGATTGGCGGCAGCGTGTTGTTCGCAAGAGAATTATCTCTGTAAAGCGAGACATTGCCTTCCCCCGCAGCCGCAACAGTCGTATTCACGAAATCACCGGAAGCTATCGTAAAGTTTCCCGCGGAATCGTTCAGGAGAACCGTAATGTTCGGAACTGTTCGGACAACAGAATAGTTCCATTTGTCGCTGGAATTCCATTTTCCGGAAGTGTCGTTTGCGAACCAGCGGTAAGAGAAATTCCCGACAGGCAGGCCAGAGACATTAGCGGCGAAAATGTTTCCGTATGCTGTTATGTTCCCTTTTTTGTAGCTGTAATTTGCTGCGTTAAACTCAAACACAGCTTCATCCACGGCAAAGTCATCAGTCCAAGTGATGTTGAAGGAATAGTTTCCGTTCCTGCTGTAATTCGCGGGAGAAGAAGGGTAGGTTGTATTTGAAAACCATTGCGGCGGATAAGCGCCGGAAAAAATATTCAAGTCGGAAGCGATGTAAAATTTCTGCGAGCCCGAGACGCCCGTGCCGTTCACATAAATATTCCAAGTCCCGTTGCTCGCGTTCCTTAAAAAGATCTGCTCCGCTGTGTCGTTCCTGTCCGCCCCGGCGGTAAAGTTGTCGGTGCCGTTCCCGACAATCAAGTCAAGGTTGTTGTAGGCTGTGCTGTTCTCGCCCCAGACAAGCGCGATAGAGGCGTTCGAGTTTGTAATGTTGAAAGAGAGAAGCTTTTGCTGCCCCTGAGTTATTGTGCCGTTTGAGGTGAAGTTTATAATTTGCAGCGACTTGTAGGCGTCAAGCCTGCCGGAGCCGTAATAGCTGTTCCTATAAGGCGCGCCGTTTTTTGTGAAACCGTCCGCTTCCATCCCGCTCGTGTTTGCCGCGGCGAACAGGATTGCCTTAACCCGCTCCGGTTCCGGAAAGTATCCGAAAGTCCTGTTGTACTGCTCCATTACAAGAGCTGCAACGCCGGAGACGAAAGGCGTTGCCTGAGATGTTCCTCCTCCAGTTGCATAATTTCCATTATTGTATGTTGAATTTATCCATATCCCCGGAGCAACCAAGTCAGGCTTTGTCCTGTTGTCGTCTGTTGCGCCGCGGCTGCTGAAATATGTGGCTCTGTCAACGGTGCCGGAAAGCGCGAAGCTGCTGTTCACGGAGCCGACTGCCAGCGCCCTTTTTGCGCATGCGGGGCTTGCTATCGTGCCGTTTCCCGGTCCGCTGTTTCCCGCGGCAACAACAACAAGAACCCCCTGCTCGGTGGCGTTGTCAACCGCTGCGGAAAGCCCGCTGTCATCATAACAGCTTGTGATGGTTCCGCCAAGGCTCATCGAGATTATTTTCGCTTTGTTTTGGATTGACCATTCTATGCCGCTTATTATGTCTGTTGTTGTTCCCAAGCCCGTTGAGTTCAGGACTTTGACGGCGAAAAGGGAGGCGTTGGCGGCAACGCCCCTTCCATATGAGGCATTACCTTTCCCTGCGGCTATGCCAGCGACATGCGTGCCGTGCCCCTCGTCGTCGGCTGCATTGTTTGACTGTGCGGAGCCTTGGCAGCAGTTGCCCGGCGGGACATTGCAAAAGCATTTTTGTTGGATTATCCTGTTCGGGCTCTGGAATTCCGTGTGGTTGAAAATTCCCGTGTCAAGAATTGAAATGTTCACGTTCGTCCCGTTCAATCCGAAATCTGTTGAGGCGTAATCAGCCCTTATCAACGGTATCGCTTCCAGCCTTTGTATGTAAAATATTTTTTCCTTCTCTATCCTTTCCACTTCCGGGAGGCTCGCTATCCGCTCCAGACTGCTTATCGGGACAGACATCGAGACAGCCTGTATTATCGAGAATTTTTTCTTCACCTTTCCATAGCCTTCCAGATTCTTGTCGCCTGTCATTACAATGACCTCCGCGTCCTCCTGCTTTGAAAGCGCGGAGAAAGCGCCGTTCTGCTTCTCAACCTTCTCCCTGAGTTCGCTGTCCAGCTTGTCCTTCCACTTTTCGTCAGGCTTTGCGTAGGCAGAGCTTAAAAGTATTAGCGCAACGAGGAGCACAGAAACAAAAAATATTTTTCTCATGCTTTAGGATTGGTTTGGCTTGATATAAGTTTTCGCTGACGGAAGCTTTCTTTCCAAACATCTTTAAATAGGTTTTAATGCAAGAAGCTTTTGCCCGGATGTGAGCGCTGATTGAGCAAAAAGCAAAATTGATGCGTTATCTGGGGAGACAGTTTAATATGAATTGCACGAGCAACTATATTACATTCCTGTTAAGAGGCAGTTTTTTATGGCGGTAAAGATTGTGATTTCAGAGCCGAAGACGAGAAAAGCGTTCCAGGTGGAGAAGGAGGTTCCAACACTAATCGGATTGAAAATCGGGGAAATCTTTGACGGCGCTGCAGTCGGGCTTTCTGACTTTAAGCTGCAGATAACAGGCGGCTCCGACAGGGAAGGCTTCCCGATGCGCCCCGACCTGGTTGGCGAGATGCGAAAGAAGATTTTGCTCTCTTCCGGTCCCGGATACAAGCCTGAGAAAAAAGGAATAAGGAGAAGGAAGTATGTGCGCGGCAACACAATCTCCGACGCGACCGCGCAGCTGAACTGCAAGATTGTCGAGGGCGACGGCAACATCGCGGATATTCTCGGGATAAAGCCGAAGGAGAAAATGGAAAAGCCAAAAGAGGAAAAGAAGGAAGGGAAGAAATAATAATCTCGTTCTTGCCTTGCGTTTTCCTTCTTTTTTACCAATCCTAACTTGTTTCTCTGTTTTAAAGAAACATATTTAAGCCTTCCAGAAGTGATTATGATATTGATTTTTATGGCAGAAAAAACTGATGATAAAAAAAACGCAGAGGAAACGGACGAGCGCCTTCTTCCCGAGTTCAACCTGATAACGCTCGGGCATGTTGACCACGGGAAAACCACATTGACGCAGGCGCTGAGCGGAAAATGGACGGACACGCACAGCGAAGAGTTGAAGCGCGGCATCACGCTGCGGCTCGGCTACGCGGATGTGACGGTTTATCATTGCGCGAAAGATGATATTTTTTCTTCGAGCGAAAGATGCCCGCGCTGCATGGAAAAGTGCGTGCCCGTCAGGACTTTCTCGATAGTTGACGCGCCCGGGCACGAGACGCTCATGGCTACGGTGCTCGCCGGGACCGCGATAGCGGACGGCGCGCTGCTCCTGATAGCGGCGAACGAGGGGATACAGGCGCAGACGCGCGAGCATCTCGCGGTGCTGAACATCTCGGGAATAAAAAACATAATCATCGTGCAGAACAAGATTGACCTCGTGAACGAGGAGCAGGCGCTGAAAAACTACAGGGAGATAAAGGAGCTGGTGAAGGGAACGGTCGCGGAAAACGCTCCCATAATTCCGGTCTCGGCGCAGCAAAAGCTTAATATTGACGCGCTCCTCGCGGCGATAAACAGGATGCCGAAGCGCTCAAGGGAGGAAGGCGCCCCGAAATTTTTCGCGGTCAGGAGCTTTGACATAAACAAGCCGGGCACCGAGATAGGAAAGCTTTCCGGCGGAATTCTCGGCGGCTCGATCGTGAGCGGTTCTTTCAGCATAGGCGATGACATCGAGATAAAGCCAGGCGCGAAAAGAAACAGCAAGTGGGAAACGCTGAAAACGAAAATAGTCGGATTGCAAAAGGCGGGAAGGAATCTGGAAAAGGCCGGCGCAGGGGGGCTTGTCGGACTGCTCACCTCGCTCGACCCTTCGCTGACGAAATCGGACTCGCTCGCGGGAAGCGTTGTCAGCCTTCCGGACGGCAAGGGCATGGAAGTGAAAAGCGAGCTGAACTTGAAGATAAATTTTTTTGACAAGGCACAGAAAAAACTTTCAACAGGCGAGCCGCTCGTGATTGTATGCGGAGTCGCGAGAACCGTCGGAGCTGTGGCTTCCGTAGGCAAGACCGTTGCAGTGAAGCTGAAGCTTCCCGTCTGCGCAAGCGCGGGCGACCGCGTGGCAATCTCGCGCCAGATTCAGAACAGGTGGAAGCTAGTGGGGCACGGGACTGTCGTATAAAAAAGAGGTGATAAGATTGAAATATGATGTAAAAAATAATTATAAAAATCGAGAGCCTGTTTGGGATGTCTTGCAATATCTTGAAAAGATTTTTATAATCCAGACAAAAATTGAGCCTGCTTTATCCCTGTTTAAAGAAGAGCTTGACAAAATAGATAATGACCCAAAAAGAAGGGAAGAAGGAGAAAGGCTGCACAAAGCACTCAGTCATATTGACTGGCGAGACTATTATCGGCCGTTCACAATATGATTTTTATTCTTTCAATTTCAATTATTCCTATGAAAATCGCGATTGACACTAACATCTTCATCTACGCGGCGCGGTTCAAGCTGGACATTTTTTCGCAGCTTTCGGGAAATGAAATCTTCACGACAGAATCAGTTGTCGGCGAGCTGGAAAAGATAAGCGCCGGGAAGTCGCGCGACGCGAAAGCAGCCGCGCTCGCGCTGCATATTCTTGAAAAAAAAGCTCTTGAAAAACAAGCGGAAAACAAGATAAAAATAATGCGCTCGAAAACAACGAATGCGGATGATGAGCTATTGGAGCTTGGCAGGAGCGGATATGTGATAATCACGCAGGACAAGGAGTTGCTGGCAAGGCTGAAATCCGCGGGCTGCGCTTTCGGCTATATAAAACAAAAAAAGTATTTCGCGTTAGAAGGTTCGAAAAGCATATAAGCGTTAGAAAATATTAAAATTACGGATAAAAACGGTTTTCGTTTTAAGAAATACGAATAAAAACATACCACACGAAATCGCCGAATGAAAAACGTAAAATAAAAATTCAATCCATACCGTGATTTTATGCAAAGACGGTTGCGCTCTGCAAGCATGAAAAAGACAAGGGTTCGCGTCCCTTCCGGCACAGTGATGCGCTTCAGGAGGAAGAAGCCGAACTATATGCAGTGCGGAAGCTGCGGCGCGAAGATGGTCAGGAAAAGGCTGAGGCAGTCCGGCGTCGCAAAGCTCTCGAAAATCGGGAAGCGCCCGGAAAGGCCGCTGCCGCACCTTTGCCCGGGCTGCATGCGCGAGCAGATGAAAATGAGAGCGAGGGGATTGTGAATGTTTTATCAAAATGTTTTTGAATCTTTAATGAAGTCATATCTAACTGAAATTGAAAGAAAAGCAAATGCAAAAAAATCAATATATAATTTGCAGTTCAGGACTTATGTTTTAAAATGAAAGGCGAGAAAGATGTGCAGTTGGAAAGCTGCCGAAGAAAATATAAGGATATGGAAAGAAAAGCAGCAAAACTATTATAGCTGATTTTTTACATTTGTTTTTGATAAAACGGTTTTCGCAACAAAGAGGAAAAAATAAAAATATATCGCATGAAAACGCCGAATGAAAATTAACAACTGAAAAAATATTAATGATGATTTTTATGCCGATATTAGAACCCGGCCGAGTTTGCATGAAGATAGCGGGGCGCGAGGCTGGAAAGCAATGCGCTGTCCTTGAAGTTGTCGATTCGAATTATGTTCTGGTTGAAGGCCCCGAAGTGCGCAGAAGGAAGACGAACATAGCGCATATTGAGCCCCTCGCGGAAATGATTGATATAAAGAAGGATGTGAAGCAACAGCTGGTTGAGAGATATAACATAAAGCTGCCTGAAAAGAAAAAGGAAAGGGCGGGAAAGAAAACGGAAAAGCCCGCGAAAATCAGGGGCGCAGCTAAAATGGAAAAGGAAGGTAAGAAGCAGGAGAATAAATAAAACCGATATGGAATGAATTGAAATAAGTTACGCTGATTTTGACGTTTCTACAACCGCTTTAACCGCTGTTCTGATAATACAGCTCAATCTGTAATGACAACCGTTCTGAATTTCTTGCGTGCAATCCCACTATTCGCTCTCTGCCGACTATGTAATCACTTCTTTATAATTAAAAAACGATAGCTTTATATAGCAGTTCTGCATAATAATTGTTATTTAAAAGTGATTATGTTTTAGGATTTGTAAGGGCGTCTGCCTTATTCGAATGAAACAGCGAATTCAGATTGCCCTTTGAAATCAAAAAACATTTTTGAGTATGAAGAAGACAAGATTGAGATTGCCGTCAAGCGGAGACTGCTGGAAAAAATGAGGCAGCTGTCATCCAACTATTTTCCGCCGGATATGCTAAAGGAAGCGAAAAAAACTGAAAAGAGTATGGAAAATTATCTTGAGGATTTGGAAAAAAGATGGATATTTTATGGAAACCCTCAGGGAAGCAATATCGGAACCGAAATAAAACCAAGGGTGCCAAAAAGGCTGATTATAGACGAGAACTATCCCATAACAATAGAGTTTTTGAAGAATGCTCTTGAAAAATTATGAGGTGAATTTTTTATGTTCCGCAAGATTACCCCGCGCCGCCCGACTGTAATCAGAAAAGGAAATCGTGTGCAGACCTGCTACCTTTACAAGGAGATGCGCGAGTGTCTCGGCCCGCAGTGCTTCTGGCCGACAGCGGGAACCTGCCCGACTTTCACGCGCCTGAAGTGGAGGGCAAGGCGGGCGAAATGAAAAATATTTTTATGCAAAACAAAAATGATGGATATTATGGCTATCGGAAAACTTACTGCAGGGGGTATGGCGGCAGGTGCTATCGCCGCTTTGCTGTTTACTGATATATTGACAGAACCTTCTACATATGCAGAAAAGGCGAGAATTTATGCGGATGCTGCCGAATATTTTCTTATACCTACTGCCATTAGTTTTGGCACCGGATTTATTTATGATTTTGGAAAGATGCTAAAGAGAAAATATTAAAGAAATCTCAAAAGACGAAGACAATAACATAAAAAGGTGATAAAATGAAAATAACCGAAGGGCTTGTTGACGATCTTTCTGAAAGCGCTGCAGATTGTTACGCAAGAACCCTGAATAAAGATAAAAAATATTTTACAGATGAAGAAATAAAAGAGGATGTCTATAAAAAGCTGAAGGCTCTTTTAGGCTTGAGAGCTGCAAGAGAAAGATAAATATTTTTCCTATTCCGCCTCGGTGCCCATCCCCTCGGAGTCTGGAGCGTGGCGATGCTCGCCCTGCGGCGCAAGGCTCTTGAAAATCTCCTGCAGCTTCTGCTGGCTCTCCTTCAGCTTTTCCTTCAGCTTTTCCTCCTGCTTGTCAACGCTCTTCGCGCGCAGGACTATAGTCTCGAGCTTTTCTTCAATCTCCTTTTTCAGCTCCGTTTTCGCGCCCCTCACAAGCAACGGCCCGACCACCTTGTAGACCTCCTCCCTCTCCCCGGCCTTCTCGAGCTCCGCCTTCGCTCCCTCAAGCTCTATCTTCTGGATGTGCATTGTCTCCTTTTGCAGCATCACGGATTGCAGCTGCTGTTGGAAGCTCTGCATCTGCAAAAGAAGCTGCTGCGCCTGCGGAGGCAACTGTATCGGCTCTGGCATGTGAATCAACAATATTATTTCTTGCGTTTCAAACCTTTAAAATGTTTTCTGCGCAACCGGTTTATTTGTTGTAAAAATTCTTACTCCGAAAACCGTATTGTGAGTAATAATTATCAGCAACAGATACGACGGTTTTATTGTTTTAATTTTTTCGTTCGGTATTATTTTTTTCGCATTCAAGGCTTAAATACTTTCCGAGCGCAGCGGCTTCCGCAACGGTTTTATAAATTTGAAATAATTTGTGGCTCTGTATAAATCCTGACGATAAGGATTGAATCCAAAATCAGAACGGACGTTTGAGCCGCTTGACACGAACGCTTTAATCAGCGTTCCTGAACTCAAACTCATCCCTTAATGAGGATTTCTACAGAGAAATAATCTCTTATGATTTACCCCTTCTCCTCGCTTATCAGGTTGCCGCCCCTGAACACGCGCACGATTCCGCCGGACTCGCTCACCGCGACGGCGACAGCATCGGATATTTTCGTTATCGCCGCGCAGGCAGTGTGGCGGCAGCCAAGTCCCTGCAGGCTTATGCCGTCCGTGTCAGCGCTCAAATACCTGCCGGCCGCGTGGATGTATCCTTCGCTGTCTATCACGAACGCGCCGTCAAGCTGCGCGAGCGCCTTTATCGTCTCCTTCAATCCCACATCGGTTATGTTCCTGCTTTCGAGAGGATGCCCTTCCATCGGGTTGAGAATCATCTGTTTGCTGTTTGCGAGAACTTTCTCGTGGTCCCCGACTATGAAAGCTGTCCCGATTTTTTTCCCCTCCCTTCCCTCGCGCCCGATTTCGCGCGCTATCTCCATCACGGACTCGAACACTGATTTTTTCAACTCCTTCTTCAGCTCGCGCGTTGTCAGCTCCATGAACTTGTCGTCAATCCTGAAAAAAAGGAAAAGCCCCTCGAACCCGATTCCGAGCGTTTCGTCCGCTAATGCAATGATGTTGTCGCCCTTGACAAGAAAGCCTTCATCAACGGCCTTCCTTATTATCATCCTTATCTGCGCTATCGTGCCGAGCGGCATCGGCTCCATCTCTATTACCCTGTTCTCCACCGCCATCTCGCTCATTGCCTCGCGCATTATCTTCAAATGAATGACAAAATTGCCCGGATGCACAGGCTCGCCCGACTTGTTCAGGACAACCACGCAGTTCGCCTTCGACTGCTTCACGGCCTCTATTGTGGCTGAGCCTATGAGGTGCTCGAACTTCTTCAGGGGCGCGGGCTGCGCAGCCTTCTCCGCTCCAGAAGAAAGAATTTTTTTCGCGCCGCAGCCTGGGCAGAGGAGCCATTCCACGCCGGTCTCGGAGGACATCCGCAGGAACTCGTTCTTGCACCTCGGGCAGAAGTCAGCCATGTTTATCGCCGCAATTATTTGTCCTTTTATAACATATTCTATAATCTTTCAGAAATTTATATTTTACGCTCTGTAGAAATCCCGTTACGAAATGAGTGAAAATCATATACGCCGATAACGGCATTTGCGTCAAGCGGCTAAAAAAGCCGTCCTGTTTATGAAATTACAATCCATATTGCAGGATTTCTACAGAGCCTTAAACTCAAACCGTTTCTTGAATAACCTGTAGCCGTCCTTGAATTTGCAGGGATATCCCTGAAACGAGTCTTTCATAATGAAAATCGGAATTCTTTTGTAATACAGCCGCGAGCGATACAACATTTGCTTGTCTTTCTTTCCATCATACAAATCAAAGACTTTCTTCACAAATTCATTTCCATATTCATGCAATCCCGTGAAATCGCTTGCAGGGTCACCTATTACGCGGTCGCTAAAATCTATAATGTTGATTTGCTTGTTCTTGCTGTCCCATAAAATATGTTCGCCGCCTAAGTCATTGTGAACGAGCACGTTCGGATGATTGTGGGAAAGAGTTGCTTTGAGTTCATACAGGAAGTCCATAATTGTATTAACTTCATTTTCGCTGAGATGGGGAAAAATAATTCTCTTAACATCACGCGCAAACTCCTTATAGTTCTTGAGCTGGTTTTCCTTCCTTACTTTACACTTCCTGATAATTGCTCTCGGAGTCTTGTGAAGTGCCGTAATGAATTCGGCAAGTTGTTTTGCAACAATGTTTTTTTCAGAAGCTGTCAAGTTTTGAAAGCGGGAAGCCGTGAGTTCTTTGCCTTCAAGCATTTCATATCCTGCAAAAGACATGTCTTTCGATACATACTTATATTCGGGATGCCAATGCTAACCCTCCCTCTGAGGTAGCGAAGCAACGGTATTTCGTTCGTGAACTCTTTCTTATAATACCGCGCCTTCGGGATGCGAAAGATAATCTTTTTGTCAAGAAGGACTGTAATATGGTCGTATCCGCCCGTCAAAAATCTATGCTTCTTCCATTTTATTTCCGGAAACTCTTCCCTGATTTTCCGCAAAGTGAATTCTGGTTTCATAAGTCTTTTTGAAATCTTGAATTTAAATAATTCATTTTCTTTCAGATGCGCGAATCACAAATAGCTTTTCCCAGGGGATTTTCTGCTCCGCGATTATTTCCGCATTAAAACCGCTGTTGGAAAGTTGTTTTATTATTTTTTCCGGCTTGCTCAGCGAGCTTATTACAATCAAGATTTTTCCATCCGCGTTCAAATGCGTTTTCGCTCCTCTTATAAACTGTTTGATAATCTCCAGATTATTCCCTCCAGCCCAAGATTTATTTTCCCTGTTCTGTTCTTCCGGCAGGTAAGGCGGATTAAAAATAATCATATCGAATTTCCCCGAAATATTATCGAACAGATTAGACTGAACAATCTTTATCGTTGTTTCGTTCAATTCGGAGTTTTTCCTTGCGCATGCAACCGCATCCGAATTTATATCGGACGCGACAACTTCGCAGCCGGACTTCGCCGCGATTATCGAGAGCAGCCCAGAGCCGCAGCCGATTTCCAAGATGAATTTTGCTTTTCCATTTTCCGCTTTCCAGCCCTCCAGTTTTTCCTCCAAAACTTTCGCAATCAGGAGCGAATCCTCGCGCGGCTCGTAGACTGATTCGGGAAACCCAAGCTCAATGCCCTTGTAAAAGAATTTCATGAATATTTCTCGTTCTGAAAACTTAAGAATACGATACGACTTGAATTGATTTTTACGCTTGTACGGTTGTCTGCCAAAAAGCGTTCTTGAAAATCATTCCTTAATGTATTTTTATCTTACCGCTGCTTATTTTTCATGCGGCTTCTGCTCCGGAACATTTTGCTGCGCTTCCAGAAGCCTTGCCTTTTCAGCATCCCTTTTCCTTATTCCCGCGATAAGCTCGCGCAGCACATTATCGGGCTGCATTCTTCCACATTCCTTGCACACCAGCGAGGAGCCGTCTTTCTCAACATCCTCCATCCTTCCTGAAAGGCTCCATAGCTCGAAATTGGAAGAGCCGCAGTTCACGCATTTTGGCAAAATGATCACTGGATTTGAATGATCGCTGTATTTTGTTTTTATCGGGAGTATTTATATTTTATCGCCCTGACTCTCTAACAGCCGTTCTGATTTTGAGATTCGTTTCTTATCGCGAACCTGAACAGGAATTTTCCCAAATCTATCTTGCAGCTTTCAATTCTTATTCCTTCTTTTTTCAGCAGCGCGATTTTTTTCTCCGCCCCTAGTTTGTATCCTCCTGCACTTCCGTCCGAATGAACCACACGGTGGCACGGCACGGTTATCGGGCGCTGATTGGAATTCAGCATCTTCCCGACAGCGCGCGGATGCGTCCCGAGCCTTTCCGCAAGAGTCCCGTATGTGCTGACTTTTCCGCGAGGAATCCGCTTCAACAGAAGCCAGAGCTTTTCTTTCTTGTTCACGCATAACTTGATGCATCCGAGAATAAATAACTTCTTTCATTATAAAAAAACTGTTCGCATCAGACTTTTTTATTTTACAAAACGGTTTTCGTCTCAACAATATCTCAAAATAAAGATCGGAACGGACGAAACGCGATGAAATAAAAACCCTGCAACTACCTTACCGCATCGCCTATTCTTTTCAAATCCGAAAGAGGGCAGCA
Organism: Candidatus Aenigmatarchaeota archaeon; assembly: GCA_027310605.1. Lineage (GTDB taxonomy): Archaea > Aenigmatarchaeota > Aenigmatarchaeia > Aenigmatarchaeales > DAIDAN01 > DAIDAN01. The sequence continues at coordinate 14,494 of DAIDAN010000002.1, forward strand.
GAACACGCGCTTTTTCAAAAGCTCTTCGGGAATTTTTTCAATCTTTTCCATGTCGAATTTCGAATCCTTCAGCGCTGCGCGCACGGTTTTTCTCCTGTGCTGGAAAAGTTTCGCAACGGCTTCCCAGAAAAATTCATCCGCTTCAAACGGCTTTTCCTTCGGAACAAGCCTGACCATCAAAGAATCAACTTCCGGCTGCGGCCTGAATTTTCCTCTTCCCACAACCTCCAGCTTTTCAGCGGTGCAGTAATAATTCGCCGCGACTGTCAGGCGCGAATAATTTTTTTCGCATGGCTTGGCAAAGAACCGCTGCGCGAACTCCTTCTGATAGGTAAGGACCGCAAGAGACCAGTCGCCAAGGCCGAACAGCCTGAAAGTCAGCGGCGAGGAAATCTGGTAGGGAAGATTTGAAACGATTTTATTGAACTGCGGGAAATCTGTTTTCATTGCGTCGTCTTCTATTATCTCGACATTGGAAATTTTTTTCTCCGCAATATTTTTTTTCAGAATAGCAACAAGTCTCTTGTCCTTCTCAACCGCAATCACTTTTCCCGCCTTCTGCGCAAGCAGAACCGTAAGACGGCCGTCGCCCGCGCCTATCTCCAGCACACTATCTTCTTTGACAGGCTGCGCATACTCCACCATCCTTTCCAAAGTTTGGCGGTCGTTCAGGAAGCACTGCCCGCGGCGCTTTGACAAATGCATACAAAAACCTTTAACAGTTTCCACAAACGCAGAGCATGCCTGCTGCTTGATTACAGTTTATAATGTTTTATTGCAATCCAAACCTTTAAATTGGATGGACTTGAAATAGCATTATGGATTGAATTAATTATGGAACGAATACGATATCAATCATCTGTTGGGCGCTAATATCAGCGTTTTATACAACAATCAAAGAGCCGTCTTGATTTTTTGCAATCTGATTCATAATGAATTTTTTGTAATTCAATACATATCGTGATTTTATGAACGAAACAAAAATCATCTGCGAAGAAAAGCCGAAACTGAGGAATCCGGTGCTCGTCGCGGGGCTGCCTGGGATAGGAAATGTGGGAAGGATGGCGGTCGGCTATCTGGTTCACGAGCTGAAGGCGAAAAAATTCGCGGAGCTCTTTTCCCCGCACTTCTTTCATTTCGTGATGATACACGAAGACGCCGTGCATGTGCTCAGAAACGAGTTTTATTTCTACAACGGAAAGGAGCGCGACGTGATATTCCTCATCGGCGACTGCCAGGCGTTCGACCCGAAGGGGCATTACGAGGTTGCTGGAAAGATACTCGATTTCGCAAAACAGCTCGGATGTCGGGAAGCCATAGCGATAGGCGGGTTCGCAACGGGAAAAATCCGCGCGGAAGGCGGGAAGCAGCAAGGCGAAGCGAAGCCCAAGGTGCTCGGCGCCGCTTCCGGGGAGAAGCTTTCCAAGGATTATGAAAAATACGGCATCGACTTCCGCATCGCGGGCGAGGTCGGCACGATAGTGGGCGCAACCGGCCTGCTCGTGGGCTTGAGCAAACTGTACGGAATGAAAGGGCTCTGCCTGCTCGGCGAGACTTCCGGGTTTCCTATCATAGCAACCGACCCGAACGCAGCGGAGGCTGTGCTTGCGGTGCTGCAGAAGATAATCGGCACGAAGGCTGACACCTCGAAGCTGCACGGCAAGGTGAAGGATATGCACGAATTTTTGAAGAAGATGGAGGAGCTGCAGCAGGAGGCGCTGAAGCAGATGAAGCCGCAGCAAAAAAAGAACGAGGAACTGAGGTATATAGGGTAAGAGCCTTAAACAAAACCGCCGCGGCTGATTTTTATTTTAATTCTGCAAATGCAGTTTTCGCAGCAGAAAAATAATTCATAAAAATCTTAACGGTTGAAAACGCTGTAAAATGAAATCGATGGTAATGTTTGTGAAGCGCGAAACCAAGAAACAGCTGTTCGCGATATTCGTGCTGCTGATGTTCGTGGGGAGCAGCATCGCGTTCGCGGTGAGCACAGTCCTCGAAAGGCAGCCCGCGCAGGAACAGCCCACGCCGGTTTCCGACAAGCCTTTCTCGGACAGCGAAAGCGCGAAGCTTAACGAGAGCAACATTGTTGTGGTTGATTTCTACTATTCGGGCAACGCTGACAGCGCAGCAGCGGACTCAACGATAACCGGCCTTGCGCAGGAATTAGCCGGTTATATAGCTGTCGACAGGATTGACGCGGAAAAATACAAGCAGCTTGCGCAGCAGAACGGGATAACGGAGACGCCGTCTTTCATTCTGAAAGGCACGACAATCGACACCGTTCCCGGCGCGATATCGAAACAGGACCTGAAAAGCAGGATTTGCCAGCTCTATGCGCAGCCGGTAGCGGCTTGCTTGTAAAAAAACGCATTATCAATCAGAAACAGGAACGCTGCAATACGGAATCAGATGAAAATGGATGCGCCGATAACAATATTGGCGTCAAGCGTCTCCAACGGCCGTTCTGATTGTTGCCGAATAGGCAACTTTGAAAACGGAATTGGGCGCATCGTTTTCAATTTTTTGAATTCAATCCGTAATGAAGAATTCTACTTCAAGTCAATCTTTTCATAACTCTTTATCAGATTTTTCCAATTCTGGTATAATTCTTTCAGTTCATTCTGGATTTCCGGAAAAATTCCCAAATCCCTGTAATCGCGCTCCATCTTCGCATACACCCTGAACTCGTTATTATTTTCCTTGTCGCTTTTGGCCATATCGAGATAAATTGTCGGTTCCGTCATATGGCTTGCGGAATCCGCGCAGGCGATAATTTTTGCCTCGACAGATTCAGGCAAAATGTCGCGGCACCTGTGCGCCCTGATGCAATGCAGGATTTTATTTGTTTTATCTTTCGGATATTTTTCCTTTTTCAGGAAAGCCTTCGCCCTCTCTTCGCTTCTTACGGCATGGTCAATATCCGTGGGAATCGGATAATGCCCGATGTCGTGCAGCCAAACTGACAAAAGAACCGCTTCTCCATTCGCATCCGGAAGTTTTTTCAACATATGTTTTGCCCATTTCTCAACTTCCGGAACATGGGAGCGCAGATTATATTGGTCTGAACCGAATTCATCAATCATTTGAAAAAATCCTGCTTTTGCTTTTTCGATTATTGTTGTCATAAAATATCGCCTGCCATATTCCTGACTTTCTCCATAACCTCTTTCAATTTGCTCTTATTATTTCCGACTCCCTGCGCCAGCATCTGCGAGCCTCCGCCTTTTCCGCCGAGCTCTTCGCAGGCTTGCGAAACGATTTTGCCGATGTTCGCTCCTGTTTTCGCGCCCGCGGAGCCGAAAATGTTTATCTTGTCCGTGACGCTGAACAGAAGAATGACAGTGTCGTCAGCGGAAAGCTTTCTCGATATCTCCTGCAGTTCCTTTGGTCCGCCGGAAACCTGCGCAACAAGAACGCGCTTGTTGCCGATGACTTCGAACTTTAGTTTTTCGGAAAGCGATTCCGCTTTTTGTTTGGCTTTTTTCTCTTCTATTTTTCTTTCTGTTTTTTCATTTTCAAAAACAGTTTTTTCAAGCTTTTCCACATCTTCCATTATTTTATCAAAATCATTTTTCTCCATATACCCCTCTATTTTTTTCTGCAGTTCTTTCGGAAACAGTAATCCGTATTTTTCAAACCTGTTCCGCAGCTCCCTTATTTTTTTATCAGCGTATTTCTTGTAGTATTTCTCCACGGCTTTTCCCGCGGCAATCTCGATCCTTACAACTCCGTCCTGTATTTTCTCGGCCTTCAGGATTTTTACCAGCCCTATTTCCGAAGTGCTGCCAACATGGATTCCGCCGCAGGCTTCGTGGTCGTTTTCAACGGAAACTATCCTTAAAATTTTTCCCGGAACAGCGCCGCCTTGATAAAGCCTGAATCCGTATTTTTTTTCGGCTTCGTCCCGCTGCAAGACTTCTTTTTTTACGGGCAGTCTGCCTTTCACAATCCTGTTCGCGAGCCTTTCAATCTCCGCAAGCGCTTCTTCGGAAGGGATTTCATAATGCGTTATGTCCAGCCTTGCCTTTTCCGCATCCTTGTAGCTGCCTGCCTGCCAGACATGATTGCCGAGAATTTCGCGTGCCGCAAGATTTATCACATGAACCGCTGTGTGGTGGATTTTTATTGCCTCGCGCCTTTCCCTGTCAATCTTTCCCTTGGCTGTTTCGCCGGCTTTCAGATTGTGCTTTTCAACAAGATGCACGATAACATTCCCGATTTTTTCAACATCGTAAACGCGGAATCCGCTTATCGTTCCAATATCAGGTTCAGCGCCGCCGCCGCGCGGATAAAAAGCTGTTTGGTCAAGAATAACTTTCTCTTCATCTACCTTCAACACATTCGCAGTGAATTCATAAATTTTTTCGTTATCGTAATAAAGTTTTTTGGTTTCAGGCAAATCAGATATATCTATTTTCATTTTTTCTTTAACCGAGACTTTTTCAGTTTCCGTTTTCTCGTGTTTCGCCACAACCTTGCTGTAAAAATCATCAGGAATTTTTATATCAATATCTGCTGATTGTTTTAAAGTGTCTCTTAATATTTCCGGGTTTATTCCGTGAGAATCATAATTTTTAATAACTGTATCTTCTTGTGTCTTCGGATCTTTTAACTTTTCTATATCGCGATAAATGATTTTTTTATATGAACTTTTTGTCTCCTCATACTTCCTCTTCTCGAAATCAAGAATCTCGTCAATGTCGTCAAGGTTCTCCATAAGTTCCGGATATTGGGGCTTCAAGTATTTCGCGTGCTCCCTGCACAAGTCCGGAAGATGCACATCCCAGCCGTACTTGCTTATGAAGTCGAGCGAGCGCCGCAATATCACGCGCAGGTTGTAGCCTCCGCCTACATTGGAAGGCAGCGCGCTATCATTGAGCGCGAGCAGGAGCGAGCGCGTGTGGTCCGCAACCGCATATATAGCAGAGACAGGAATTATCTTTTCCTTCAGCTCTTTCGTTTCGGTTCCGATTTCTTTTGCAATATTTTCCCAGACTTTTTCAATGTTGTCAGCCTCGTCAAGGTTCAGCAATCCAGAATACGGGAGGAATCTGTTCCAGACAGCCTTGTCTGGCTTCAGCCCGGAAGCTGAAAAAAGTTTTTTGACAACGGAAGGAAAAACGACTTCGTAGCTCGTGTTGGTTCCGTTCGTCAGCCAAGCATACCTTTCCTGCCCCATTCCCATGTCAAGGACTTTTTTTTGCAGTTCTTTTATTCCGTTCCTGATGTCATACTGCATATAGACTTGATTTCCCAATTCGAGCCCGCGCGAGAAGAATTCCATGGAAGGCCCCATGTTTCCGCCGCCCGCCCAGGCGTCTTCTTGGAATTGGAGTTCGCTGGCTGGAATCTTCACCTCTTCCGTCAGCCACCTGAAAATATGCTCCAGATAATCTTTCGGCTTGTAATCTTTCGGCGGCATGAACGCATGCTGCCCAATCATCACGAAGCCTGTGAAATGCCTTCCCGTTATTCCCACATTGTCCGTGTCCCCGAAGCGCAGGCAGAACTGCGGCACGGTGAGCGGGTTCGCGGGCGGCTCGATTTCGCCTGACACCACAAAAGGCTGGAAGTCAGCTATCGAGGCAATCACGAAATCCATGTCATCGCGCCATCTCGCGGCGACGGGATACCTCCTTATCGGCGTGTAGCCGAACTTCCTGAAAAGTTTCGCGAACCTTTCCCAGACTTCAAGATATTCGAGCTTTGCCTTTGTCGGGCTGTTGCCGATGAACTGGTAAGTGCCGGAACAATTCGGGTCCCCGCACATCCGTCTTTCCAGAGACGACCAAAAAAAGCTCCCGCACTTCGCGCACCTGAACCGGCGGAATCCTTTCTCCTTCAGCACCTGCACCGGATAATATTTCTCCGGCTCCTTCTGCGCCTTCGCCTTGAACTCGGATTTTATTTTCTTCTCCTCCGCGGTTGCCATAATAATGCCCCTTTAAGAAATCTATTTTTTGCAGATTATCATAAAATGCTCGCTGATTCCTACTATGCTCGGCTCTGTGCAAGTCTTGAGATGCGTTTCCCATAAAATCTTGTTGTATTTCTTGAGTTTGAAAATCTTATTATATCTTTTCTTGTGCGTTGAAAAAATGCCTTCCAGTCCAACCATTTCCAATACTTTTGATTTGGCTTCAAATTCTTTTTTCAATTCATCCGGAGAATAAAAATGGTTTGGGGTAAAACCATATCCGCCCAGATAGTCTCCTTTGATTGTATATCTTCTATAAACCTTTGGCGCCTCAAGCATCTCATACCATAAATAATTAATCGAATTAATGCACATACCCAATCTTCCAATTACAGAAACAAATATCGGGACGTTTTTCTTTGCAACTCTGACCAACTCACTGATTGCTTTTGTTCTTTGTTTCCTGCTTACGATGTGGGACAACGGTCCACCAAGACAAATAACAGCATCAAAAGAATTATTTTCAAATATTGAAAGATTGTCTATGGAGCCCTGTAAAATCCGCACTTTATCAGGAACCTTTTCTTTTTGGATTTTTCTTTTTGCAATTTCCAATAATTCCGGAGTTAAATCAAGCAGAATAACATCATAACCCGCTTTTGCCAGCTCGATCGAATATCTTCCGGGACCTCCGCCTGCATCCACAATCAATCCTTTTTTTGGAAGATATTTTTTAAGAAAGTGCATGGTTGTGTCAAACTCCAGACGATGATACGGGTCTTTAGCAAGCCTTTTCCATTCTTTCATCCCGTATTCTCCGTAATATTTTTTAACAAGTTTCTTGGTCATAAGATTAATGTTGGAAAGATAGTTTATATTCATTTTTGTGTCCGAAAAAATATATTTCAGAAATTTCTCACATCATAAAACTTCCCGTAGTCAAACGCTTTTTCCATCGCAGCCGCGTCGCGCCTGTAATAGTTGTCCTTGAGCTTCTGGCGGTTTTTCGCTTCCCATTCCTCTATCGGAACCGAAAACTTCTTCTGGATTTTGTCGCGGTACCACTGCGGGATCACATTGAACGCGCAGAAAGGAACAATCGTCCCGTCGGGCTGCGCGTAATGCACGCAGCACCTTTTCACGCGCTCTATGTCGTAATTATACAAATCCATGAAGTGCATCATTCCTATGAACAGCGTCTTCTTGTGCAACTCGCCGAGCGCCTCGTAGCTTCCCTTCGTCAGGATGCTGAACATTATGTTCGCGAGGTTCAGGCCCTTCGGCTGCTTTTTATTGTCGATAAAGCTGCCTATCTTTACCAAGACTTTTCCCGCGGCAAGCAGCTTGTTTTTTCCGGATTTTATCTCCCCGGCTTTCTCATCAAGATATTCAACCAAGCCAGGAACATCCAGGAACCTCGGCAGCGGCACATATCTGTTTTCATCCTTGAAAAGATATGTAGCCATTCCGCAAACTGAGTGAGTGCTAAGCTCGTACTTCGCCCTTCCCGTAAGCGCCTCGAGGAAATGCGTGACCGCGGATACAGTGGGGACAGGATAAAAGTCTTCCTTTTCCACTATTCCTGTCTCCTCAAGCCGTTCAATAACATCGGGAATGGTTATTCTCATCCTTTTCAGGTCAGCCTTCGTTATCCTGCCGACGAGCGAGACAGGCTGGTAGTTTATTCCGCGCACAACATCTATGTTCTTTATTCCGAATTTCAAAATGTTGCCGACATCTTGGTCGTTCGTTCCGTTTATCACGGTCGGCACGAGAACTATTCCCATTCCCGCGTTCCTGCAGTTATCAAATATCTTCGGCACCTCCCAGTAATTTTTCGGGTTGGTCTGCGGTGTTGTTCCGTCAAAGCTCAGGTAAACTGTGTTGACTCCGGCCTTCCTGACTTTTTTCGCGAACTCCGGATCTGGCGCGAGCCTGTGCGTGCCGTTTATGTTGAGCTGCACATGGTCATAGCCCTCCTCCTTCGCAATCCCGATTATTTCGCACAAGTCCTCGCGCAGCTCGGGGTTTCCGCCGGTAAGCTGAACAGCGTTCGCCGCAACAGGCTTCTCGCTTTTCATCGCGCGGAGCATCATTCTTATTTGTTCTAAGGTCGGCTCATAAACATAGCCCATCGCGCTCGCATAGAAGAAGCAATAGAAGCACTGTAAATCGCAGCGGTTCGTGACGACGATGTTCCCGAGCGCCGTATGCGTCTTGTGCTCCCTGCACAATCCGCAATTTTTCGGGCATTCTATTTTGTCAGCTTTTATTTCCGGATTCGATATGCCTTTCCCGTCGTGCGAGAATTTCATGACTTTCCTGTACATCTCTGCATTTCCGTAATACAGGTCCTCAAGCTCGCCATGCTCCGCGCATTTTTTTCTTATCCATACTTTTCCGCCGCGCTCGAATATCTCTGCTTCAAGTAATTTCAAGCACTCAGGGCACAGAGATTGGGTTTTCAAAACAAATTTTTCGGGCATAAAATTCACATCATTCAGTTTCGGTATGAATGATTTGCATCAATCGGAACCGCTGCTTGGCCAGAGAGGTTGGAGCTCCAAACATTCGTTCATAATTTCCTGTTATTGCTAACGATATAAAGTTTTTAAGTTTGAAGCATATTAATATGTTATGGACAGAAAAGAAACCTGCCAAAGCTGCGGCAAAACCGCTTCTCTTAAAAGCTGCCCGGTCTGCGGCGCGCCCGTCTGCTCCGGCTGCTTGCTGGAATACGGCTGCAGGATTTGCAGGGGAAAGCGGAGGATGGGATAAGCTTAAATACTTTACTTCTTAATCGTGATGGATGCTAAAATTCAGGCTTCCGGATAATTCGGCAAGGATAGCCCGGACTACAGTTACAATATCAAACAACGTCGAGCTGGCCTATGCGCAGTTCTGGACAGACGGCAAGCGGAATGTATATTTCAAGCCTCTTGCCGAAAAAGAAAAAAATTGCTTGAAGGTTATCGCAGGAAGGGACTATGTTGTTACAGGAATACCATATGAAGCTTTAAGGCAAACCGGCGTTTACACTTTGGAACCTGCAACATTCAATGGCTCGGGCTGTTTCAGGATAGGAGACAAGCTTTCCAGATAGAAATTATAATAATAAAAAGAACAGACTCGCTTACTTCCGTAAGGTCATTGTTTGATTCCAAAAGATTCTTGCGTTGTTGTGAAAGCTTTTTCATTTTATTCCAGGCTCTCATTTATCGCTGTCAGCGCCTCTATCAAGCCGTTCACAATCTCCTTCTTCGCCTCGAAGCCGAGCGCGTTCTTGAAGCGCTTCTGGCCGGTCGGCAGCACGAAGCCCTTCGAGATGGAGATGAAATCGTTCTCCCCCTCAGGCGTCTTCGCCTTCTTCCTCGCGACCTCCAAGAACTTGTTGGTCCCGAACTTCACTTCCTTTGTTTCCAAAGTCTCGAATTCCACCATTCCTATCAACTCTTTTTATTTTGTTTGCGCAATGCCAGAAAAAAATTCCGTAATGCGCGGGTGCAAGTGAATATTGAAGTGATGAAGTATTTAAAACCTTTGGTTTTGATAGACGCAGAAACTTGATTTCTGGTTCCGCCAAAAACTTTCAGTTTTTGTGCGTGCCGAAAAATCTGCAATTTTTCGTGCATATTTAAAACTTCTTGCTGCTGCTTAAATAACCGATATGGATTTGTTTGCAAAACAAGAACGGCTTTTCGATTGATTGAAACGAGCGCCCTCATTGGCGTAAATGAAATTCAATACGGAATGTTTTTGAAAAAAATATTACATATAGAAACCCCTGTCTTGCGCTCGTTCTTTCAAAAACTTGTTATCCGAATCTATTCCGCAACCCTGAAGACCTTCGCGCCCTCGTGCGTCGGGGAGTCAACCTTCAGCCCGACTGACTGCCCTTTCCCCGCCTCCAGAATGCTCTTGTGCTCCATCTGCATTTCGCCGACCTCCTGCTCGAACGAGCCGCCGCCCCTTTCTATCGAGATTCTGTCCCCGGTTTTCAGCGCCTCGGACAGCTCCACCACTGCCACGGAAATCTTCGGATAGAAATGGATTACCTTTCCTATCTGCTCCTTATTCATGCAATATTATTGGAATTTGGAAAATATAAATTTGACGGTTGTTATGTATTGAACCCGATACGAATCGGTTGCAGGAACGCCTATAACATTGCATCAGTTAAGCGCTTTAACAGCCGTTCTGATATTTTGTGAATTCAATCCATAATGAAACAGCCGTCCTGATTTTTTGAATTCAATCCATATTGATGGTTTCACAGCAAAGTTGTCGACTCAACCTCCACTTCGCCCACGCCTTTTACCTTTCTTATTTCCTCCTCAACATCCTGTCGGCTGTCCGGCACGACAACGAGAATTTTCAGCGCCTTCAATCCGAAGGCGAGCGGCTCGATTTTCGCGTCCTGGATTTTTATCTTCTTCGCGATTTCCGCCTTCACCTTTTCCAAATCAGTATCCGGAGAAACGGGCATTATCCGAATGCTCATCGCAACCATTCCCATAAGGTTCACCGTTCTTCGTTTTTCATTTCGCGTTTTCTGCAGTTATGATTTTTTATTTTTATCCGGATTGAAAACCGTTTATCCAGATAAAAAATATCAGTTACTGCGGTTTCAGCGCTGGAGTTTTGAAACTGATGCAACAGAAATATTTTTCAAGGCCCCTCGAATCCGCATTTCTCGCAGCGGTACGGGTTGGAAAGCTTCCTGCACTGCCTGCAGCGCATTATAATTGTTTCACCGCACTCGGGGCAGCCGAACTTCACGAAGTCTTCCTGCCCGAGAAGGCTTGTTCCGCAGGTCGAGCATTTTAGTTGTTCCATAATCAAAACCTCCTGCGGGTTTCGATGCATCCAGCATCCCGCAGTTTTTGGTATTCTTAATTCTTTGAACCAACCTATTTAAGTATTTCCCTCGCCTTAATATTTACAAAAGATATTTGCGCCCCTGTAGTCTAGCCTGGATAAGTCTTTTTCTCTTTGGTGAAGAACTTGAAAAGAGAAAAACGCTTGCGAAAAAAAGAAACTTGAGAAAAAGGCTGCAGACAGGACATGAGGTTGCGGAAAATGTTTTCTTCTCGAAGAAAACCTTTAGCAAAAGAAGGAATATAGACAAAAATATTATGCAAACACCTCAGGACCCGAGAGGCCTTTTTCTTTTCGGCGAAGAACTTGAAAAAGAAAAACGCCTGCGAAAAAGAAAATTAAGAAGGAGGCTCGGTAATTCGAATCTCGGCGGGGGCACCAATCGAAATATTTAAATGCGTTTCTCCAACTTGTTAAAGTGGTTCTTATGCGGATTGAAGGCGCGATTTTCGGCTCGATAATAATAGACGGGGAAAGGTACGAGCATGATGTGGTAATTATCGGAAACAATGTGTCAAAGCGCCAGAATAATTCTGCGGTAACGGGAGCGGAAATCAGAAGCCTCATGTCTTCCGGCGCTGACGCAATCATTATCGGAACGGGGCACGGCGATATATGCAGGGTGGAGCCTTCGGGAGCGATAGACGCGCAGGTCGCGGGAATAGAAATAATCGCGAAGCCCACAGCCGCGGCGCTGGAGGATTTCAACAAGCTCTCGCGCAGGAAAAAAGTCGCGGCGATTTTCCATGTGCTGTAAAGGCTTAAATGCTTTGCGGTATAATGTAATTTATGCCAAAAGAAGATATTATTCTGAAAAATAAGATTATAGATTATTTGAAAGAATATAAAAAGAGGGAAAGAAACAGCAATCTAGAATTTGTTGGACCATCGACTATTTCTAGTGATATTTCAGCTGATGATTCGAAAGTTTTTGGAATCTGTAATAATCTTCGAAGAGAAGGGATAATCGTACAAGCAGATGTTAAAACAGAATATGGAAATTATTTTGGTTACAGAATTAAAGATTAGAAACGGGAAAGCCCGCCTGACAGAAAACTATTTTTATACCCGCGCCAATTATTTCTCATGCTCGTCACGAAAGCTTCCGGGGAAAAAGAGGAGTTCGACTCTGAAAAGATAAGGCAGACCTGCCTGCGCGCTGGCGCGCCGGAATGGCTCGCGGAAAAGGTTGCAAGGGAAGTGGAGAAAAATATTTTCGAGGGAATCTCCACAAAGCAGATTCTGAAAATGGCGCTCTCCATTCTTGACAAGGAAATGCCCCATATTGCCGCGAAATACGACCTGAAGGGCGCTATAATGCGCCTGGGGCCGGCGGGCTACGAGTTCGAGAACCTGATAGCCGAGATACTGCGCGAATATGGCTATCAGACAAGAGTCCACAATATTGTAAAAGGCTTTTGCATAGAGCACGAGGTTGATGTTGTCGCGGAAAAAAACACCGGCGGAATAAAGGAAACGGGAATGATAGAATGCAAGTATCACAACGCTCCCGGCATTTTTTCCGGGGTGAAGGACATTCTGTACACTTATGCGCGCTTTCTGGACTTGCAGCAGGGTTCAAAGCTGTCAGGAATAAACTTTGCCCAATGCTGGCTCGCGTCCAACACGAAGTTCTCGTCCGATGTCGTTAAATACGCGAACTGCAGGGGCATTGTTTTGATTGGCTGGAAATATCCGGAAGGGGAAAATGAAAACGGGATTCCAAGCCTGAAAAAAATGCTCGAGGAAAAAAAGCTTTACCCGATAACAGCGCTGCGCACGATGGACAAGGACTCGCAGGAAAAGCTCGCCGCGGCTGGGCTGATGTTCTGCAAGGACTTGACAAGGACAAGAACGGAAAAGTTGGAAGCCCTCGGCTTGAAAAGGCTTAAGCTGAAGGAGCTGACAAAGGAGGCGGAGATGCTGTGCAGCAACGGTTAAATATTCCAACACGGGATAGTTCTTTTGCGGAACAATTCAACAGCAAAACCGTCATATATGATTTTAATTTAATTTTTATTGCAAAACGGTTTTCGGAATATGAAATATAATAAAAAGATATGATGCGAATAAAACAATTGTAAAAAATCGCAAAAGCCGTTGAAACGAAATTCATTCGTAATGAGTTGATTTTATGAATTACGCGGAAGAGTCGCTGAAATTGCACAGGGAGAAAAAGGGAAAGCTGGAGGTAGCGAGCAAGGTGCCGCTAGAAAACAGGGACGACCTCTCGATAGCCTACACTCCGGGCGTCGCGGCCCCGAGCATGGAGATAGCGCGCGACAAGAAAAAGGTTTACGAATACACGATAAAGCGGAACAGCGTCGCGGTTGTCACGGATGGCTCCGCAGTGCTCGGCTTGGGAAATATCGGGTCCGAAGCTGCGCTTCCCGTGATGGAAGGCAAGGCCATCCTGTTCAAAAAATTCGGCGGGATAGACGCGTATCCCATCTGCCTTGCAACGCAAGATGCAGACAGAATAGTGGAAGCCGTGAAATCGATAGCCCCCGGTTTCGGCGGAATAAATCTCGAGGACATTTCAGCGCCGCGCTGCTTCGAGGTGGAGGAGCGCTTGAAAAAAGAGCTTGACATTCCCGTGTTCCACGACGACCAGCACGGGACAGCGATAGTGGTGCTCGCGGGATTGTTGAACGCGCTGAATGTTGTCGGCAAGAGAATGGAGGACATCAGCATTGTCATATCCGGCGCCGGGGCAGCGGGAATAGCGGTGGCAAAACTTCTTCTCGCTTGCGATGCGAAAAATATAATACTGTCGGACACGAAGGGATTGATTTACGAAGGCAGGAACGGGAACACGAACGGCGCAAAGGAGGAAATCGCAAAACTCACGAACAGGAAAAAATTAAAAGGCGGAATTGAAAACGCGATGAAAGGCGCTGATGTTCTCATCGGCGTTTCAGGGCCGAACACAATCACGAAGGAGATGATAAAGACTATGAACAGGGACGCGATAGTCTTCGCGATGGCAAACCCGGTTCCGGAGATAATGCCCGCAGACGCAAAGGCGGGCGGCGCGCGCATCGTTGCGACAGGAAGGAGCGATTATCCGAACCAGATAAACAATGTGCTCGCGTTCCCGGGAGTTTTCCGCGGGGCGCTTGATGTCAGGGCGCGCGACATAAACGAGGAGATGAAGCATGCGGCAGCGCACGCGCTCGCCGGGCTCGTTGCAAAACCGACAGAGGAAAAAATAATCCCGAGCCCGTTCGACAAGGGGGTTGCCGAAGCCATCGCGAAAGCAGTTTCCAATGCCGCGAGAAAGAGCGGAGTCGCGAGGATATAAGAATATAAATTACAATTCTTAAACTGATTATTATGGGAGCGAAAACTGAAATAAAAAAGCAGGAGGCGAAGGGCGGAATTTACGATTCAATCATTATCGGCGCAGGACCCGCTGGCTTGAACGCCGCGCTTTACCTGCGCAGGTACGGCTCTTCTTGCCTGATACTGACAAATCCGGAGCAGCCCTCGCAGGTTGACGCAACTCCGTTAGTTGACAACTACATCGGGATACCGGACCTGACCGGCGCGGAGCTTGCGAAGAAAATGACGGAGCACGCGAAGAAGTTCGATGTTGAAATAAGATACGAGAAGGTCGTCGATATCAAGAAGGAGGGGGATAATTTTGTCGCTGTTTCAGAAAAAAATATTTACAAGGGAAAGACTGTTGTTATCGCGACGGGCGCGAAGCACAGGAAAGCCGAGATAAAGGGCGAATCGGAGTTTTTGGGAAAAGGCGTGAGCTACTGCGCGACCTGCGACGTATTCTTCTTCAAGGGAAAGAAAGTTGCTGTTCTTGGCGGGGGCGACTCGGCGCTGACTTCTGC
>DAIDAN010000030.1 GCA_027310605.1 Candidatus Aenigmatarchaeota archaeon
TTCTTCATGTTTTCTTCGTTGATAGGCTGCTTCGCGGAATGAAGCAGCAAGCTTGCATACATCAGCTCCATCATAATCACCATTTAAATTTTTATTTTTGGAATATGAAAGTATTTAAGCGTTTCCTGGGTTTTTTGTTTGTTGCATTTCTGATTCATCCGCATTTTTGCGTTCCGATTTCAATATTGAAAATCCTGCAAAACAAAAATCCTTCATCCGAATAAAAATATCTTCAACAGCAATTTTTCATTTTAATTCTGCAATAAGTATCTTTTATGGAAAAATCGTTTTCACCCTTCCAACTTCGCCGCGGATGCGAGCGCCTTCGCCTGCATCTGCGCCTTCGCAAGTATCGCGCCAACCGTCTCTTTCAAAGGGATGACCGCGTTGACGGAGAGGTTGAAAGCCGCTGAGTGCGCCCTTGACAGGTCCGCAAGATACTGCTCCTGCGTCACGGAAAGCACACCCTTCCCGTAAACCAAACCGTTCTCGTAAAGCGCGACAAGATTGATTCCGATTTCCATCGGCTCCATTTTCAACAGGTTCAACGCGGCTACCAATTCCGCGGAGAGCTTGTCGCCGGCTTTTGCGACAGTAACATCCTTTATCACAGCTATTTTTCCAGCCTCGACTTTCGCGGGGATTTTCACTTTCGAGAGCGTTGTTATCGCGGGGCCCGGAGGAATATCTGTCGGTCCCGCGGAAACCACAATCTCCTTCGGAGTCAAGTCCCCGACTTTCGCTGCAACGGAGGACTTGTTCTTCTGCAAAAAAAATAATATCTTGAAAGGATTCATCTCCGTGAAAAGCAGTGCCGGCTGCCCTGCGATAAAGGGCTCGAGCTTCTCCAAGCCGGACTCCTTCACCGCGAAGAGCAGTGTGCTCTTTTTTGCTGTCTTGATTTTCGCCTTTCCCGCCAAATCCTTCCTTATCTTCTGCATCTGGCGCGCGGGCATCTTGTACATATCTATTATCCCGATGACGGGCGAACCTTTCAAATCAGAGGCTATCTGTTTCACAGCCTCGACCTTCTCCTTCCTCACCTCGCGCTTCTCTTTTTTCCCGGTTGGTTTTCGTTTTGTCATTCGAATCACGATATTATGGATTGCATTCAACGGACGCTTATTTAGCTGCTTTTTGTCTGAATACGTATTGATTTTCTCTCTATTTTCATCCTAAGTCGTTTATGCATTCATGGCATGAATTAACATCCGATATTTCATCTGCCAATGATATGCATTCTGGACAAAATTCCCTTCCGCAGGTTTCACACAATGTTAACAATCTGTTTTCTTTTTCGCATCCCTCGCATTTTTCTCCAATAAATTCAATATCTATTTCAGCTTCATCGAGTATCTTTTTTACTTTTTGAAATTCTTCCTCATAGGGAGGTGACCCTAATCTAATATAATTCTCATTCTCCTTTCCTGCAAAATATGTTAATTCTATGCTGCAGGACTTATCGGAAATTTTTATGAATTCTGAAATCCCAAAACTGTTTCCATAAGGCTGATTTTTTCTAAGCGTTTCCCACTCTTTTTTATCTAGGAATATATACTGTGCGTATTTTTCCTTGCCCTCTCGTTTTATTATCTTTGCCATAATCGGCATCTTTTTAAATTTTCACATCGTCGGAATCCTTATCATCTCGAGCCTGCCGTTCAATATCATTGGTTTCATTGACTCGATTTCCTCCGCGCCCGAAAGGCTCTCGTTCAATGGATTCAAGATAAAAATCCTCTTGCCGTGCTCGAACGCGACTGCGATCTCCATCAGCGTCGAGGCGCCGATGTAATTCTTTATTCCGTTCTTGTCGAAGTTGCAGACCAAAATCCCGTCCGCAGTTTTTATCTTCTCGATATGGCTTTTCATTTTTTCCGCGTTGAACTTCCTGAACTTGTCAGCCTCGAACTTTTTCATCTGCTCGAGCCATTTCTTTATGTCAGTTATTCCCTTCTTTCTCGCCTCCTCCGCGGTGTCCGAGACGAGCGCGACATACCCCATCTTCCCCAGCCTTTCCTTGATTTCGTCGAACTCCTTCTGGAATGCAAGGCTCCCGCAAAGCACTATTTTCAAGCATTACCACTTCGGTTGCGTTTTCGTCTGTCCTGCTTTTTATTTTCTTGTTGTTGCGAAAACCTTTTTGTGAATCAACGCGGGCAGCAGATTTGCGGCTTGAAAGCGTTCTTGTATTCTTCTATTTGTTTCAACAGTTCGCCTCCGGTGTATTTTTGTTCTTTGGTACCCAAATGCAAATACGCTTCCAACGCTCCTAAAACAAAGCTCTCTTTTGTTAGCATAGCCATCACCTTTTTTTGTTACATCAAAGATTTATTTTTTTGTGTTTTCAACCAAATCAATCTTTACCGGCTTGCCCATCGTGAGTTTCACATAAGCGTTTTTTATCTGGTCCTTTCCCTTCGGCAGCAGCCCCTCAACCGCGTGCAAAACAGTTTCAATATTTTTCGCGACATGCTCGTCTTCCATCGTTTCATTCCCGACTATGCAGCCGATTGCGGCGGAATCCTTTACAGCGAACTTCGCCGTGCTCTTCGTCCTCTCAACGAGCGGCTTTATGTCCGACAGCGTCGCGGGCACGGGCTTCGGCATCTTGTTCCTCGGGCCGAGCACCTGACCGAGATACCTTCCTACCAGCGGCATCAGCGCTGGCGCCTCCGCAAGGAAGAAATCGCATTTCGCTGCGAGCTTTTTCGCGGTCTTCTTCGTGAATCCGGAAATCTCCTCTTTCCTTACCAGCACGACGCTCTCGTCCGCTATCCTGTTTACCTGCGGCACAAGCGAGTCGGCTATTATGCATATTTTCGGCTTCCTCGCGGGATGCGGCAGAACAACCTCGCCCTTTATCTTGTTTTCCGGCTTCTTGAGGTCGAGGTTCTTGAAATTAATCGCGAGGTCTATCGACTGCGAAAACTTCCTCTTTTTCGCATTCCCCCGCGCGCTCTTAATCGCAGAAACAATTTTCTCGGTCATGATTATCAACCGCTCGCTTGTCTTTCGACAAGCTGCTGCATAAGCAGTAAGGATTGTGTGGAGGGAAAGTATTTAAAGGCTTGCGAGATTCACGAATATAAATCTCTTAATTCTTAACGGTTTTTATGAGTTACATAAAGGAAGAGTTCGAAGTTGCCCGAAATCTGTTTGAAAAACCTGTTGAGCGATGGATAACTCCGTTCAGATGCGAGTATTGTGGAGAAAATGGAATGAAAGGACATAGATATAAAGGCGAGACAAAATTCAGGCATCCAGACTGCTTTTTGTTATATTCAACAGAAATTACCAAGGAAACACCGATTGATTTGTTAATGGAAATCAATGATTCAGAAAAGCCAAAGTTTACTTTTGACAAAGCTTCATTCAGAAAAATAATTCCGGCAGCAGTTGATAAATCGCCATCGCAATACAATTATTTCTTGGTTGGAGACGTATCAAGCGATTCTGTTTTGATTAAAGATTTTAAACCAGTACCTTTTTTCAATTATCCGCGCGAGCCCGGAACTTTCGGCGAATGGGAATACAGGGAAGCGTCCTCCGAAGAATTGAATGAGCTGAACAAGCTTAATGTTGTCGGTTATATGCACGCTCATAATGCAAAACAAATAAGCCATTCAGATTTGTTTTATGAGTATTTTTACTCCCGCCTCTTGGGCGGCGAAGGAGAGAATATTTTCAGAGTCCATGCGCAACTCAACACTTTCTATCCCTTATTGAAAGAGCTAACGCTTCTCAATCATAAAAAGTTCAAGGGCGAGAAACCTTTGACGGAAAGCGAAGGCTGGAGCGATGTTCCCACCATGCAGTTCGAGAGATATCTTCAGGCTAAAGAAGGCGAGTATTCCGAACTGTTGGAAGAAGCAAAAAAGCAGGCTTCTGAAAAAATAATCTCAAGGCCGAAAGATTATATGCGCACATACACAACAATCCCAGAAGTTTTTGTTTCCGATGATGATGTTAATCTTTTTAGGGAACTTGGATATTGGATGGATAAAGACAATCTGGATGTTAATACTTTTACAAATCTTGAGCTTTTGAAAAGAATTCATGGAAAGATAAAGAAATTGCCGTTTGAAGTAAAATGATTCCTAGACTTATTATCTCTCCAGAATTTATTTAAACTAACACGGACATTCATATTTCGTGATTCCAATGCCAATCGAGGAGACGATACGCAGGCTGCGCCCGAGCAGGATTTCCTTCCTGAAGAATTATCTGCTCTCCGCGCTTCTCGCGATTTTTCTTGCCTATCTTTATCTCGTGCGCTTTCCCGTGATGCAGTTCGGATTTTACGCAGCCGCATTCCTCGCGCTCCTGTTTTTGGCGCTGCCGGAAATCGAGAGGCTGAGAAGCACTTATGCAATAACCTCGAGCCAGGCGATAATAGAGGAGGGGATAATCTCGAGAAAGCGGAGAAGCATCTTCTTCAGCAACGCGGATGTCGCAGTGCACCAGAACTTTTTGCAGAGATTGCTGCGGTACGGCTCAGTCACGGTTGGCTCGAGCACGGGAAGGGAGCACATGGAGCTGAGGATGAAAGGCATAAAAAAGCCGAAGGAACTCGCATACAGCATCGAGAAGCTGATAAGGGACTACAGCGCGGTAAGGGCGAGAAACGCGGAAACGCCGGCAAAGAGGGAATGATATTGCGTTTTCGTCCGCTCTGATTTTTTTATTTTAATAAACCTGAAAACCATTTCAGATATTTTTTATTATTGATTTTTTATTTTTCTCTTTTGAAGAAGACTTCTGAAAATAAAAAGTTAAATTTTAGATGAGAAATATGAGCAAGCAAAAAATCATCGCGCTCACGGGAACCCCCGGAACGGGAAAAACAAATATCGCAAAGATTCTGAAGAAGAAGGGTTTTGCAGTAATCGACTTGAACCTTGAGATAAGGAAGCGCAGGCTTTATTTCGTCTACGACAGGAAAAGGAAAACCTATGTCGCGGATATGAAAAAAATTGGAAATTTTTTGAGAAAGAAGTTAAGATCAGAAAAATATGAAAGCAAAGTCGTAATAATCGATTCACATCTCTCCCACCTGCTTCCTACAAGCCTTATCAATGCCGTTGTTGTCCTGCGCTGCTCTCCAGAGGTTTTGGAAAAAAGATTGAAGGAAAGGGGCTGGAGCGCGGAAAAAATCCGCGAGAACGTCGAGTCCGAGATAATCGGGCTTATAGAATACGAGGCGCGGGAAAGGCACAAGAAAGTTTTTGCGATTGACGCGACAAAACTCAAGGCGGGGCAGATAGTGAATAAAATAATAAACCTATTTAAACCTTAAAGCGGAAATGTTAGAAGCGATTAAGCGTCTACCTAAAAACGATTTTTCCGTATCTGATAACGATAATGGTTTGAAATGAAAAATCCTGCGGAAGAAAAACCATATAGAATTAAATTTACAGGAAAGATTTTTGTATTTCAGAATAATTCATTACCAACCTAACAAACAAAAATATTTTTCAAAAAAGCTGATAATAATGGTAAAGCAGAAAATGGAGCCCACGATGAGCCGCCTTTACAACCGCGTCTATGTGTGCATGAAGTGCAACGCGAAAATAAGGGCTGACGCGGAGAAGGTCATGGCAGGAAAGGTGAAGTGCAGGAAGTGCGGCTATTACGGGCTGCGCCAGAAGTCCAAGGAGCTGAAAGTGTGATTTGTTTCTTGAAATATTTTTCATATATTCATTATGATTTTAATTTAAGCATGCATTCTGCTGCGCAATTGCAAATGAATCCGTAATGATTTTCAATCATAAAAACATTTCTTTCAAAAAAAATATTTATAAGACTGAAAACGAAAACTGGTTTTTATGTTCGGTAAAATCGACTCGATAATAAAGGAAAAAAATCTCAAGCCGAGCAGGTGCGTCTACCACACGATGCGCCTGCTCGAGAACGGCGGAAAGGTGCGCGTGCTTGTTCTTTCAGACCGGATAGCGAGGGCGGAATACATCTGCCCGAAGTGCGGGTTCTGCGGGTTTGTCGAAGCGGAGTGGAAGAGGCCGTTCTCCGTGAAATGCGAAAAGTGCGGCGCGACAATAAAGGTGCCGAAGCTAAAAGGAAAGAAGGATTTCTGATGCGATATTAACTGTATTAAGAAAATCAATACGGAATGAATTTCCATATTCAAGGCTTGCAGAATCTTTTAGCGCGATGCTGCTATCAGCGTTTCTTTCCTGATTCCTTAATGAGTTTTTTGGAGCCCTGGGTGAGAATCGAATTCGCGAGCCAATTTGCCTTTTCTTTTTCCCAAGGGTTTTTCTTTTCGCGAAAAGAAAAAGGCTTCTCACGGCCTTTACCTTACCAAGGTTTAGCGGATTGTTCTAACGCTCCACCGGCTGAGCTACCAGGGCACAAGATATTCTTGGTGGGCCCGCTGAGACCGAACCGCAGGGGGCAAAAAGCTGGAAGTAGGCTTCGCCTACTTCAATCGGTTTACCCCTTCAGACTCACAGTAAGTTTATATTGCAATCCCAACTATTTAAACTTTGCGCCGCCGTGGCAGAGTGGTAAATGTGCCTGCCTGCGAAGCAGGTGAGACTCACAGTCTCTCGGGGGTTCGAAAGGATTTTCTGTAAATCCAGAAACTCCCTCCGGCGGCGCCACAAATGCGGAAAAAATATTATGACTTGAATTCACAAAATCAACGGCTGTTAAATCTGTTCACAGTATGGATGCTGTAATCAGCGCAACTGTAAACTGATTCGTAATGTTATCAGCGTTCCTGAAAACTTGCACGAAAGCTAGGCTTTCGGCATGCCGAAAACGCGGAGCGTTTTCGTGCAGATTGATAATGTTTTTCATAATGAGGCGACCAGAATGATTCTCTCCGACCGTGACATAAAAAAATACATTGAGGAGAAGAAGCTCCTGATTGAGCCTGCGCTTGAGAAGGAACAGCTCCAGCCCGCCTGGATTGATTTGTCGCTCGGCTCGGATTTCCTTACTTTCAAGCGCACGGAGGCTCCGGTAATCGACCCGAAAAATCCCGCGAACTACACCGAATCGTTCAAGGTCGCGGAGGGCAAGCCGTTCATTCTGCATCCGGGCGAGTTCGTGCTCGGGAATGTGCGCGAG
>DAIDAN010000031.1 GCA_027310605.1 Candidatus Aenigmatarchaeota archaeon
AATCTTTTAAGAATATCAGCCGCATTTCTCGGCATCGTAAATGGCGTAACATATATCGCAGGCTGCCTGTTCTTTTCTTTAAAGAAGTCGATAATCTTTTTGATAAGTTCTTGTAATTGTTTTTCTTCTACATTAATCCTTGTTGCATAATTCCAAAATGAGTCTTTAATTCTATCATTCCACAAAAGAACCGCTCCTTCTATTTTCTTTGAATCGGAGAAATAGCAACCGTTCTGGAATTCATAATGCTTTTTTTCTGCCTGTTCCATAATTTCGTCTGTTAGTTTAATCATATGATTTGTTCTGCTGCATTCTATTTAAATCATTTCCTCTTCCTGTGCACCTTCTTCACGCCGATGCTATATGCGATTTCCAGAAGTTCTATTGCGAACAAAATAATATTCAGGTAGAAGAACAAGAAGTTCTCGATCTGCCAGCTGTACAAAATCAGGAGGAGAACGCCGAACAGGTTCATCGCGGAAAATTTCAGGTCGATAAGGCTCTTGCGCCTTTTCACCGCCTCCAGCGTCTCGTAAGCCCAGGAAATTATTATCGCAACGCTGCCGATTATTCCGATTGTGACCGCGTCAATCATCTTTCCATATTAAAGGGCGGGATATAAAAACTTTATATCCGTTGCCGTGCAAGATAATTTTGCGGAAGAGAAAGAGATATATTTCAAAAACGCCAAAACCGTCGTAACAGTTGGTTTAATTTTTGTTTTAAAACGGTTTTCGGAGCAGAAGATAAAAAATAAATCAGATACGCAGAAAACACTGAAAAATAATGAAATAATTTTTGGCCGACAATCTTTCAATAAATCCTATTGACAAAAATATTTTTAAAGTGGCATTTATGCATTCCAAGATTTGCGACGCCTGCCTCAAGTCGGACATTCTCTGCAGCGCCTGCCAGGGAAAAATAGAAAACGGCGAGGTCTCGAAGCTGGAGCTTGACATCGCGAAGTTTCTGTTCGGGCTGAAGGGCAGGATAAAAAGCCTTGAGGAGGCGAAAATATTGAAAGTCCTGGGCGGGCACGCTATCGTCATAATAACGGAAAAGGGGAGCGCGGGGAAAATCGTGGGGAAGCAGGGCTCGGTGGTGAAGCTTCTTGCGAGGCACTTCGGCAAGCCAATACGGGTGGTTGAGGCCGATGATGTGAAGAATTTCATAAGCAGCCTGATTGTTCCAGCCTCCGCGGCCGTAAATGTGGCTTATGCGAACGGCTCCGAGTGCTACAGGATAAGGGTCATGAAAAGCCAGAGAAGCAGGCTGCCGCTCGAGCCCGCTGAAATCAGGGGCGTTGTCGGGGAGATATTTGGCAAGCCCGCGGACGTACTTTTTGAATAAGCCGGAAAAAGTTGAACGGCAAGAAAACCATCGTAACTGATTTTTTTATTTTTTTCTATAAGCATGGTTTTCGCAACATCAGTATTTCAAATGAAAAAAACATTATGCCTTGAATCAAAAAAAGCCGAAGCTGCCGATTGAATTGTCTGCCAAAGCGTTCCCGCAAATGATTCCGTGTCGGTTTCATTCTATAATGAGGTAATTTTTATTGAGATAAAGATTGCGAAAATAAAAACTCCTAAGGACTGCAACCTCGTGATAGGGCAGGCGCATTTCATAAAGACCGTGGAGGACTTGCACGAGGCGCTTGCCGAGGCGGTACCGAACATGAAATTCGGGCTCGCTTTTTGCGAGTCTTCCGGACCCTGCCTTGTTCGGAGCAGCGGCAACGACGCGCAGCTGAAAGCCGCGGCGGAGAAAGCGGGAATGCTGCTTTCCGCTGGGCACGCGTTCGTGATATTCCTGCGCGGCGCATATCCGGTCAGCGTCTTGAACAGGATAAAGAATGTCTCGGAAGTCTGCAGCATCTTCTGCGCGACAGCGAATCCGGTGCAGATAATTATATCCGAGACGGAACAGGGGCGCGGCATATTGGGAGTGATTGACGGCTTCAAAACGAAGGGAATTGAGACGGAGAAGGATGTTCAGGACAGGAAGGCTCTGCTGAGAAGGATTGGATACAAGATGTGAAAATAATATTTTTTCATAAATCAATAAAAGCAATTTTCCTTTTCTTAAATATTGCCAACTCTTCATACCCAGCTTTTTTAATTAAATCCATTCCTTCATCAAGATGAAAATCAATTTGGCCGACTTTGTGCGCGTCCGTGCCTATCGTGACAGGTATTCCTTTCTTGCTGCATAGATTGAGTATCTCAAAGGAAGGATGCATTTCTTTTATCGGCTTTCTCATTCCTGCGGTATTCACTTCGATGCATAAATTGTTTTCCGCGATAATATCCAGAGTTTCTTTAACAAGCGGCAGGAAATTTCTTTCCGGAACATATCCATCACGTTTTATCAGGTCAAGGTGCGCCACCACGTCACATATTCCGCTTCCTGCCATCTGCTTAACAGCGTCATAGTATTCTATATATTTCTCATAAACTTTTTCGCAATATTTTCCCCAGAAGCTTTGCATATCATTTTTGTCATGTTCGACAAACGCGTTTCCCAAGATATGGACAGAGCCAAGGACGCAGTCGAATGGATAGCGTTTGATGGTTCTTTTAATCTCGCCGGCCTTTTCCGGAAACCATTCAACTTCAATGCCCTTCTTGATACAGGTTTCCTTGTTCGTCCTTGCTGCGGAATCTATTTCCAGAAAATATTTTTCCAGATTATCCACACCCACGCTATTCCAGTAAAGGGGACTTGTTTTCGAATAGCCTACAACGAGATGGTCAGTAAAACAAATTTCTGCAATTCCAGCTTTCCTTGCAGCTTCCGCGTATCTGAATGGCGTTTCCCCGCTTCCATTTCTTTTTCTAACATCGTCTGACATTGATGTGTGTATGTGGTAATTGATTTTCATGCAGCAATCTTGATTGCCAAACTTTATATTCTCATTCTCTGCTATTTCCTCATCCTCTCATCTTTCTCCACTGCGCCGTCCCTCAATCTGATAATCCTGTCCGCTTTTTTTCCGAGCTCCTCCTCGTGCGTGACCATGAAAATCGTCTCGCCTCTTTCGTTCAATTTTCTGAAAAGTCCTATTATCTCGTCCGCTGTCTTGCTGTCAAGGTTCGCGGTCGGCTCGTCAGCCAGAAGAAGGACAGGCTCGCCTGTGAGAGCGCGCGCAATCGCAACTCTCTGCTGCTCCCCGCCAGAAAGCTCGTTGGGCTTATTTTGCAGGCGATGCTCCAGCCCGACAAGCTTCAGATTCTCGGCGGCTCTTTTGTCTGCATCCTTTTTCGGAACTCCTTTCAGCAAAAGAGGCAGCCCAACATTCTCCAAAGCGGTGAGCTCGTTAATCAGGTTGAAGAACTGGAAAACATAGCCGAGCTTTTCCAGCCGCATGTTCGTCTTTTCCTCGTCCGCAAGATTTGATATCTGGCACTTGTCAATGAATATTTCCCCTGCGGAAGGCTCGTCAAGCAGCCCAATCAGGTTCAGCAGCGTGGTCTTTCCCGAGCCGCTCGGCCCCATGAGCGCCACGAACTCGCCTTTTTTTATTTGTATGCTCACGCCGTTCAGCGCCTTCACGGTGAGCTTTCCCATCGGATATTCCTTTTTCAGGTGCTCGGTGCGCAAAATAACCGAGCCGTCTTTCGGCTTTTTATTTTTTTCCATTCTCATTTCAACCACTTTTTGAAAAAGTTCAAAGAGAGAGCAACAACCTGCTTCTCGTGTTCTGGCGCATTAAATACATGGTCTGCACCTTCTACAATTTCCAGAAATCTGTTTTTGCCTCCGCGTTTCACAAGTTGTTTTGAAAACTTCAAGTCAACAACTTCGTCGTTGCTTCCATGAATTATAATGGTTGGACATGCGATTTTCTTGAATATGGAAGGAATATCAAGGCTTCTTGCTTCATCCAAGAATTTTTTTGATATTTTAGATTCCGTTTCTGTCCTCCATTCATGCGGTTCTTTGTGCAAATCATAATAACCTTTCTGTTCAATTTCTTTTACAACTTTCTCGCCCATAATCTTGAGAAAGATTTCTTTTGTGTGAATTGCAGGCGACCACAAGACGATTGCCCTAATCTCCGGATTATATGCCAAAACAGAAACAGCCGCACCCATGCTCAAACCTAACAATCCTATTTTATTTCTATCCACATTCTGCTTTTTCATAAAAGATATTGCTGATTTCAAGTCGCTGGCTTCTTCTGTAAAATTTATATCTTCAAACTTCCCTTCGCTTTCTCCAGAGCCGCGAAAATCAAATCGCAAAACGGCAAAGCCGTTTTTGCAAAATTCCCTCGCGGCATTTATGAACAGGCCGTGCTCGTTCTTGTTCCCTGTCCATCCATGACTCATTATCACAGCAGGCGGATTTTTTGAATCTGGCATATGGAAAATGCCTACAATTTTTTCACCCTTGTTCTCAAAAACAACTTTTTCTTCTTTCATAATATCACAAAATTTTATTTAGTTTTCTAATCATCTCTGTATCTTCTTTAGAAACCATTTTCAGCTTCTCCGCTTCACTCAGGGAAAACAGCTTCATTCTTCTCCCTTCTTTAAGTCTGAATTTCGAAAGATTGTTTTTCAGAGGCGCGACAAAAACGCTGCACAAAATATTTTCAAAATCGAAATTAAATTTCTTCCTTAAAGACTCATCAACCCCGTAAGTGTATTCTCCAACATATTTGTAATTTTTCAAATCAAAATTCAATTCCTCTTTTGTTTCTCTCACAACCGCCTGTTCTGGACTCTCGCCTTCTTCGATTTTTCCGCCGAAAAACCCCCAAGCTTCGCCAAGCTTGTTTATTCCTCTTCTGTCCTGAAGAAGAATTCTCTTTTTGTCATCGTAAAAAATTATTACCGAAACTTTTCTGGTTTTCATTTGAATCCCCATTACGGATTTATTTTCTGTTGCGCTGTTTGAATTATCAATTGGTTTGTGATACGCTTATTCGGCTGTTATTTTTTTCATCTGATTCGTATTGTTTTTCATTCCCCCCAAATCGCCTTCACTATGTTCGTCTTTGCCGCGGAGTAGGCTGGATAAAAACCTGCGACAACAACAGCAAACATGAGCGAGATTGCGGCGTTCACAGCCTCGTAAGTTTTAAGGTCCGGGCGCACGAGCCCGAAAGGCAAATCAAGCGGGTTGAGATTGAAATACTGGACCATCGCGTTGCCGATAAAGATTCCGAGAAGAATCCCGAACACGCCGAATATCGCGGACTCGAGCAGGAACATTTTCAATATCGCGGAATTTTTCGCGCCGATCGCTTTCAAGATTCCGATGACGCGCTTCTTGTGGACGGTGTTGATGTAAATTATTATCCCTATGGTCATCGCGGCTGTGAGAAGCGAAGCAAAAGTTGTTATGGAAATTATCATGGAGAAGCTGCTGTTTATCTGCTCGATGAAGCCCGCGTTCTCCTGCCAGGTTTTCGTCACCGCGTCGATGTTCTGCTCTATTATGAGAAGCTTGAACTTTGCGGAAGCGCTCTTGTCCGAAGTCTTCACGAGAATGGACGAAGCCTTGTCCTTTACCCCGAGCACGGACTCCATCTCCTTGTTCGTCACATAAATCCCGATGTCCGAAAATCCGAACCCCGTCTTTATTATCCCTTTCACCCGATAGCTCTTTACAACACCGTTGCTGTATGATACCGTTATGCGGTCCCCGACGGAGACGCTCCCGAGGTTTGAGGTCCCCGCCATCGGATCACTTGCCGCGCCCTCGGTAAGGCCGTTCCCAAGAAGGATTTGGTTGGTGTCGCTGTCGCTCAGGAACTCGCCGGACACAACCTTGTCCGCAAGTATCGTTACCGCGCTTTCTTTCGAGGGAGTTATCCCGGTCAGCTGCGCGTTTATCGTTCTGGATTTGTAAGAGGCAGCCCCCGCAGAGCCAAGCCTTGGCGCGATTGACAGCACTCCGGGAATCAGCTCTATTTTCTTTTCTATGCTGTTTACGCCGTCAATATACTTCTGCCCCTCCTTGGGCTCGAGAGTTATGTGCGAGGTCAGCAGCCCGATGAGCTGGTCTTGGAAGGTGTTGGTGAAGCCGTTCAGGATGGAGTTGAAGAAAATCAGGTTTATGTAGCTCGCGGCGAGTATGAAAACCACAAGCCCAAAAACTTTCTTGTCCTTGAACACGTCCTTCAGGGCAAGGAAAAATATCGCGCGCGCGTCGGACATCTTTTCACCATATTTGTGAATCAGAAAAATAATCGTTTGAAGCGTTTTCGTGCGTTCTGTATTCTATTGTGCATATTTTAACACGAAAACCATACTGAACCAAAAATTAAACACCAGCTACGAATGGTTTTATTTTTTTCTAATCTTTATCAAAGCGTAAATAGCGATAAGACTCCAGATAAAATTCAACACGGCGGGCGGATACGCACTATTCGCAAAAGCGTTGATAACTATTGCCAATCCTCCAACGAGATTCATGCCGTTGTAAATTTTTGAATCTACTTTAATTGTTTTTTTTGTTAGGAGGAAGTATGCAATC
>DAIDAN010000032.1 GCA_027310605.1 Candidatus Aenigmatarchaeota archaeon
GCCACATACTGCCATTTGTTAAGCGAAGGAAATAAAGAAGATTGAACAGCCTGATAAACAGTTCCGTTCCCCAAGTATGCTGACAGCGCGCCATTCGCTGAATTCATGTTTATTCCAAAATACGGGGTCTTGTTTGCACCCGCAGAATCGTTGGAAGTATAAATCGGGCGCGCTGTTGTACTTATATTTAACGGATATATCCATGCGGAGATTGTGCCTGTATTTCCCAAAATCAAAGTCGGCGCGCCGCCAGCATCAACATAATCATTCACGCCGTCGAAAGCCAGGGCGTTCCCTATCAGTCCCGCCGTGATATTGCAGGTTGAAGCTCCCGAACCGCACTGGTCAAAATTCTTGAGCTGTCCGTCATTCCCGTAGCCGCTCGAATCAGAACTGTAATTTGTTGAATTTACAGAATCCATTTTCCAGTATCCCACGAGCGAATTGTCGCGGACGCGAGCGCATGTTGAATAATCTATAAAAAGCGCGCCCTTCTGCGCGCAAACAGCCTGCGAGGAGACGGACTGCGTCTGGAAATTGGCTAGCGAGCCTGAGAAGGACAACACAAGGATCGCAACGCTTATCGTGAAGGCCGCAAGGATGACCGTTGTTATGAGCGAGGATAATGCCTTTTTCATATCGGGAGTTGTGTGTTTCGATTAATAAAGTTTGGAAAATATCAATACGAATCGGATTGCATCATTAAGGCTTGATTTGTAGGAAATCATATTACGATTCAGTTTGCAGATGCGCTGACGGCAGCGCTGCATCAAACAACTTAACGGCCGTCATGATTTGCACGGAAAGCAAAGCTTTCCGGCATGCACGCGAACGAAGTTCGCGGCTACGCCAAAAACTGAAAGTTTTTGTGCGTGCCGAAAATCTTTCAGATTTTCGTGCATTGTGATTTCAATACGTAATTTTATTTCTTCAGTTTCATAATCGCTTCTGCAATATCTCCAGTTTCCTCAAGCGCTTTCCTTGCTTCATCAAGGCCCGCGCCAGACTGCTGCGCCACAAGCTTTGCGTCTTCTTCCGAGAATTTTTCCTTTTGTTCCGCGGGTTTTTCCCGCTCGGAGATTTCCCCGGAAATCTGGAAAGTCTCCTGCCCTCCCACTTTTATCTTCATAACCTGCGGCTCGCTTATCACAATCTCCCCGCCCGCTGTCTTGATTATCACCTCCTCCGACTCAATCTGCTCCTGCTGCATGCCGAGCTGCTTCATCATTTTAGAAAGTTGACGAGAATCCATCATGTTAAACATCATCCTCACCTTATTTTATAAACGATGTTACTTCCTTTTCTAATCTTTTTAATCTTTCCCTCAATCTTTTCTAGCCATAACAAATGTTTTTTTGTTGTTCTTATATCAGCATTAATCTCTCTATTAACTGTTGTAAGAGTTTCTGGTCCTTTTCTCAATACCTTTAAAATTTCTTTTCTTATAGAATTATAGTTTCTTCGCATAGTGTATTATTTATACAGTTAAATTTATATATCAATATAGTGTATAAATTATACATGTATGAAGACATCGAACTCTTGGCGGATGTGTTGGTAAAAATCTCAAAAATAAAGCATTTGAAATATCCATTTTTACGCATTCATTTCAAAAAGCTTGTGGAAAAATGGAATTCCACAAATTCAAAGTTTGAAATACATGTTTTTGATTTACCAAAATATTTAATAGTTAATTTTGATGAAAATGGGAGAGAAATGCTTTGTAAATTATGCACTCACCTCAAAGATGAATATGGGTTGGAGAAATTGAAGAAAATACATGAAACAAATGTTTACAAACTGTATGGTTTCATAAGAAAGTTAACAGACGGAATTTCGATCAAGAGTTTGGTAGAATTGTTTGATTTATTAAAATTATTAGGCAAAGAAAAAATGCTAAATTTAGAGAATCTAGAAAAACATATTATTGAAATAAAGACAAGAAGATGTAAGAGCTTCAAACCTAATGGCTGTTTTCCGATTCATTTGAACGATGAAAAATGGGCTCCTTTCTTTGGATTGATGTTGGATTCAGGAATTCATAAATTCCAATTCTATTCAATCAAAAAAGAATCGCATGATGAAATAAGAGTATGTTTAAAATCTTTAGGGTGTGAGATAACAGAATATCAAAATAAAACCGTTGCCAATTCGATGTTTTCCACTATTTTTTCATTGGCTGGTTTGGATATTTCTAATCCACAACAAATATCAAATAACCCTTTGCCATATTGGATATTCACAAAAACATCGGATAAATTCAAAGCTATACTTATAACCAAAGCATTTGAGGCAGAAGGTTCATTTTCAAAATCATCCAGAGATATTAGAATAACACAATCAACCGAATTAAAAATATCAAATGATCAGACAATTAATTTAAAGAAATTATCTAAAAAAGAAATAATAAAAAATAGCTTCTCTATAATACTGAAAATAGGAATTTCAAAAATTCCAGAAAATATAAAAGATATTATTATAGAAAATCCGCCATTAATTCTGGTTTCTTTACAAATATTACTTAGAAAATTTAAAATAAATTCGAATGTATGTCCATCTTTTGTTTATATAAAATCCAATGATAAAGTTGCAACTATGTGGGATTTGCATATTAATGGAAAAGATATTGATAAATTTAGAGAACTCTGCTTCCCGCATATGGTTTTGAACAAGTTTGACAATTTTAGAAAAAGAAAGGAGAATATATCTCCCAACACGAGAATGTTATATTATTTGCTATTGGCCAAAGAGGCTGAAAATAAAAAAGGGTATTTCTTCATTAAGGATGTTATCTCAATAAGTCATAGAAAACCGAAGAATATTTGGAATAATTTAGCTCTTCTTAAAAGAAAAGGGTTTGTTAAAACAGTTGAAAAGATTGGTATGTCCAATAAACTCAAAATCTCAAAGGAGGGGTATGAATTTTTAAATCAAAACATAAATTCGATGGAAGAGTGGAATTATTTATTTGAATAATTTTTTCCATCTGCTTCGCGTTCATGCTGAACATAACTATCACGATTTTTCCTTTAAGATTTTTGGCAGCGTTTTCAGCCGTTCTGATTTTTATTTCTGTTTTTTTGTAATGAAAACTGTTTTTGCAAATTCATTATCAATATCAGTTACGAACAGTTTTATTTTTTCTTAACAAGAGTTATCGCCTGTTAAATATAAAAAGATTTCAATAATTTCATGCTCGAGCTTTTTCTCGCTCTCGCCTTCGGCGCCGCTCTCGGCGCAATATGCGGGCTCCTGCCGGGCTTGCACCCGAACAACACGATTCCCATAGTCCTCGGCATGTCTTTCCTTTTCCCGCCGATGTCCGCCGCGGTAGTGTTGATAAGCGCAGGCGTAGTGAACAGCTTCGTGGCTTTCATCCCGAGCATACTGATAGGCGCGCCCGAGAGCGGGAGCGAGCTTTCCGTGCTGCCGGGACACAGGCTTCTCTTGCAGGGAAAGGGCTATGAGGCGCTGCAGTTGACAGTGATAGGCGGGCTTGCGAGCGCGCTGTTCGCGATGGCTTCGCTTCCAGCCTTCGCGCTCGCTGTTCCGAAGACTTATTCCTTCATCCGCCCGAATGTGCAGTACCTCCTGATTTTCGTGGTCATCTATATGGTTCTCTCGGAAAAAACTTGGAAGGGAAAATTTTTCGCAGCCGCGGTTTTCGCGCTTTCCGGGATTTTCGGCTGGCTCGCGCTCGACAAGATTCAGGCGGGAAACGAAATCCTGTTCCCTTTGCTTTCCGGCTTGTTCGGGCTGCCCATGCTCTTGCTTTCGGTGAAAAACAGGGTGACAATGCCGGAGAGCTTTTCCTTTGAAACCGAGGAAATCAGAAAAAGAAAAATACTCAAGCCCGCGCTCGTCGGGAGCGTTGCGGGCGTTGTCGCGGGAATGCTTCCGGGCATCGGCTCCTCGCAGGCGACCGTGCTTGCGCAGGCGGGGGAGCGCGATGAGAAAAGCTTCCTGATGTCGATGGCTGGCGTGAGCGTGGTTGATGTGATTTACTCGCTTCTCGCCTTGTGGCTGATAGGCAACGCGCGCTCCGGAATCGCTTCTGCGGTGGGAACTCTCGTGAGCATTGATTTTAACGCAGTCCTTGTTTTCCTTTCCGTGATTCTCGCGTCCGCGGGAATCGGCGCGTTCCTCACTCTGAAGCTTTCAAGAAGCGCAATCTTTGCATTGAGAAGGGTTAATTACAGAAAGCTCTGCGCCTATGTTTTCGCTTTCGTCTTCATCCTGATTTTCGCATTCACCGGCTTTTTCGGGCTTGCAGTCGCGGGGCTCGCGCTTTCCATCGGGCTCGTCCCGAACCTGACAAACATAAGGAGAAGCCATGCGATGGGCTGCCTCATCCTGCCCGCGATTCTGTTTTTCATGGGGCTGGCGTAAGCTTATATCCTTTTTTATCAAATGAAAAATATGGAATCATCATATTCTTACACAGGAAAAGAATTTCCTATAACGGATTTCTTTTATGAGGTTGATGACGGAAAGCACAAACTTAAAGAGCCTTTTTTATATTTGATAGAACACGGGACAGTAAAAGACGATAACTGGAAAAGAAAGTTTTCAAGACACGAAAAAAGAAAACATGGCGAACAGCCATCACAAAGATTTGAAAATATTATCGGTTTTCTAAAAAAAGAAGGATATATTGTAGAAGGGGAAAAGAAATACAGAATAAAGAGAGGGGGAATTAGTGTTATTTCAGGTACAACAAAAAGCCATTTATCATGCCCCACTGAATTTTTAAAAATTATGGAAAATCTTTTTGCAATGAATAAGAAGAATAATGGAAAAAGACAAATAGACTATTTTGAGCCTGTAAATCATTTCAAACTGCTTACAGAAGTGGAATCAGATTTTGAATTTTTTAAGGGAAGGTCTGATGTTTTTAATTCCTATCTGGAAAAGCTGTCTGCTCTTGGCTTGGTTGAGATTATAACGCCATCAGGCAAAGAAGCACTAAACGGATGGATTGATTGGTTTAAAAGGTATGCAAATAAAAGTAAATAGAATAACGCCGTTAATCGGTTCTTTATGATAATCATTATAGCTGTTCTTGTTTTTGCAGTTCATTCGATATCTCTGTTCATTTCAACCCCTTCACTTCGCATGGAACTTCACAAAATACTCAAAAATTCGTTTGCAAGTTCACTCGTACGGAAAGCGTATTGATTTTCGTTGTTTTAAGAACGCGAAAAAAGAGCATCAATCTTGCAGATTTTCAAGCAATATTGAACCCCCTGATTTCTTGTGGAACTTCACTTCACAAAAAACATTCATGTGAACCCTTTTATTTCTTATGGAACTCTGTTTTTCTGGATTGATTCATTTCACAAATTTCGAACGATCTTGCTTCACTTTTTACCTCATTTTCTTCCCGTGAACAGAAAATGAAGGTTCACATATTATAAAACTGGTTATAATGCGAAGAAAAAACATATTACGAATCATCTGCAAGAACGCTAATACCGACGCTTCCCTACGGCAACTTAACAGCCGTTCTGATTGTTGCCGAAAGGCAACTTTGAAAACGGGTATACCGTTTTCAATTATGGAACTCAAGTCGTAATGTTGCAAATCAAGCCTTAATGAAGATATTCGTAATTTACCAATCCTTAAAATATTTCTTCCCGAACCTCGTCACAACCTCCCCTACAGCATAACCGAGAACAGCGCCGCCGATAACATCGTACCAAGTATGGAATCCCGTGTAAACCCTTCCAAAGGAAACGAAGGCTGCGAAAATTATTCCGAGAATGAAGATAACATTGTTTATCTTCAAGATGCGCGCCTCTGAAAAAGCCAAGGCAGCGTGCGAGGACGGGAAGCTTGGCGAGCTGTCTAATGCCGGGTTCAGCCGCGGCACATTGAAGACATACTTCAACCCTTCCGACAAGCCTGCGCTCGCAACAAAGGTTAGCGCTGACAGGTATGCCTGCTTCCGCCTGCCAACAATAAACAGCGTTATCGGAATCACGACCGCCAGCAAGAACGGCAGGTAAGCCGAGGCATAATACACGGGCTCGCACAAAAACTGCCCAGCGCACAAAAGTGTTGGCATAGCAAGAAACGGGATTCATATTATTTAAGCCTGACTGATAACGGCGTTAATAATCTGGTTTTTGTTACTCTAATGGTTCTGTGATATATTTACCCTCAAGCTCTATATTTTTCAAACGGTGATGATCGAACGGATTTCCAT
>DAIDAN010000033.1 GCA_027310605.1 Candidatus Aenigmatarchaeota archaeon
TACCTGATGTATTCTGCGTCCAGTTGAGGTAAAGCACATCAGGCGTGGCGTTGAAGTTCTGCACCGGCTGGCTCCACACCGAGAACGCGGGCGAAGCTGCCAGGAACAAGGCGGCTGCAATAAATGCGGCTAAAAAGAGCTTCATCCCCATTCCCATTCCAATCACCAAAACCTACAAGAAAACAGATAGAAAAGCCGATATATATAATTTCAGATTATTGCATTACGACTTGAACTCAAAATATTAATACGAACTTTAAGCTGCCGGCCGGCTGTCATCAGCGTTCCTGCAAACTTGCACGAAAATCCTTCGGATTTTCGGCATGCCGAAAAGCTGAAAGCTTTTCGTGCAGATTCGTATTGATATTTATTATGAATTGAATTGAAAAATCAGCACGCCGTTAGAGCCGAGAATTAGAATGCCAGCAAATGCAATGAAATCAAGTCGTAATGTTATCGGCGTATCTGAAACGATTCGCAATGTTGCGCTCCTGATGCTGACTCGTAATGAAATTCGTTCCTTATCTGAAGGGATGCTTCAGCCCGTGCCCGCTCACAACGGAGACAACTTTCTTTCCCGCGAAAACATTTTTTTCGCGCTTCGCCAGCTTCAGCAATCCCGCTGTCGCGGCAGCGCCGCCGGGCTCCGCGTAAATCCCTTCGGAGCCGAGAACTTTTATCGCGCTCCTTATTTCCGGGTCGCTCACGCTCGTCGCAAAGCCCTTGCTCTCGCGCAGCGCCGACAGCGCCTCCAACCCATCTATGGGGTTGCCGCAGGCGATAGCATCCGCGAAAGTGCGCGGCTCCATTATTGGTTCAATCCGAGATTCATTCTTATCGAACGCGCGGGCTACAGGATTGCATCTTTCGGCCTGCACGCCGACAAGCTTTGGAAGTTTTTTCGCGAGCCCAACGGTTTTCATTTCCTTCAGCGCCTTCCAGACCGCATAAATAAGCGTGCCGTTTCCAATCGGGCAGACAATATAATCTGTTGTTGGAAGCTGCTCTATTGTCTCAAAACCAACCGACTTCTCCCCTTCGCCGCGATAGGGATAATCCCCAGCCAGAAAGTAATGGCGTCTTGATTCAAGCTCTGCCGCTATCGCAGCATCCTCGTAAGTTCCGCGCACATGCTTTATTTCCGCGCCGTATGCAAGTATCTGCGATAATTTTTCCTTCGGGGTATTGTCAGGCACGAATATTTTCGCATGAATCCCCGCTCGCGCGCAGTAGGCGGCGACCGAAGCTCCCATGTTTCCGGTTGTCGCGCATACAACCCTTTTCGCTTCCAGCTCAATAGCTCTTGATATCTCGACAGCCGAGCCCCTGTCCTTGAACGAGCCTGTCGGATTCGCGCTCTCCATCTTGAAGAAAATTTTTGCGCCTGTTTGCCTGCCAATGCCTGCGGACGGGAGCAGCGGCGTGCCGCCTTCGCCCATCGTTACCGATGCGCGCGAGACAGGATAAAAGATTTTGTATTTCCAGTGAGATGGCTGTTGCTTCCGAAACTCCGCCCCGCTCTTCCGCAATTCCCTGCGAATTTTTACGTAGTCATACCGCATGTCGAGCGAGCCTCCGCACTCGCACCTGTACTTCATTTTCCCGAAACCGTAAGTCTTTCCGCACCTGAAGCAGCGGTAGCCTATGGCGAACATAATTTCTTTTTGATTTTCCGGAAGAAAAAGGTTTCGCTATTTATGTATTTGAATTTTGTGAACTGAAGTCGGATAGTAATCCGTTCCCTAATGATTATTTTAAGATGCGATGCTCAATATCTTTATGCTAAATACCGTGCTTTAACAAGCGGCTGTTTTTGCTGCTCGAGGCAGACTATATGATGCTCGACGGCTCCGAGGCGGGCGGGCAGTTCGTCAGGACAGCTTGCGCGCTTTCCGCTGTAACGGGAAAACCTGTAACGGTAAAAAACATCCGCGGCGCGCGCCCCGAGCCGGGATTGAAGATTCAGCACATAGAGGGAATACGCGCTCTCGGGGAATTGTGCAGCGCGGAAATCAGCGGACTGGAAAAAGGCTCGCGCCTCCTCGAATTCGCTCCTCGCAAATTCTCGGAGAAAGACTTGGAGATAAAAGTCTCTACAGCTGGCTCGATAGGGCTTGTGCTTCAGGCGCTGCTGATAGCCGCAGTGAAGTTTGAGAAAGAAGTGAAAATCAGTTTTAACGGCGGCGGCACCTGGGGAAAATGGGCGCCGCCTGTTTTGTATCTTGAAAAGATTTTGTTTCCGCTTTTGGGCTGCGAAAACTCGATAATTATCGATTACAGGAAGGACGGCTTTTATCCGGTTGGCGGCGCGGATATCGAAGTAGTGGTGAAGCCGCTCAAGCCGAAGGAAATCAATCTGCTGGAAAAGGGAAAGCTTCTGGAAATAAAAATTTTTTCCATTGCTTCCGAAAGCCTGAAGAAAGCGAGCGTCGCGGAAAGGCAGGCGCAAGCAGCGGAGTTTTTTCTCGCGGAAAAATTTTCCGTCCCGATAGCTGCGGAAAAGAAATATGTTCCCTCCGCTTCCGCGGGCTCCGGAGTTCTTGTTGCCGGGAAATATGAAAATTCCCTGTTGGGCGGCGATGCAATCGGAGAGATGGGGAAGAAAGCGGAGGAAGTCGGAAGGGAGGCTGCGAAAAACTTTTTATCGGAAACCGGCGGCGCGGTTGACAGGCATTCCGCGGATATGCTCCTGCCCTTCATGGCTTTCGCGGGCAAGGGAAGTTTCATGACAAGCAAAATAACGCATCACATCATTTCGAATTGCCAAGTGATAGAAAAGTTTTTGCCCGTGAAATTCGGGATTGACAGTGAAAAAAATATTGTGAATGTGAAGAAAGTTTGAATTATCGATATGAATTGATTCACATCATTATGACTGGTTTGAATAACGCTGATAATAGCGCTGCGATAAAACGCTTAACAGCCGTTCTGAATTTTCTGATTCGTAATGATTTCATTCAGGTTTTATCTCCCTGACTTTCTTCCTCTCCGCCTTCGGCATCGTCACGACGAGCAGCTCGTTCTCGAACTTGGCGCGCGACTCTTCCGGCTTGACAACATAAGGCAGCGGCATAACCCTCTGCATCGAACCGTAGGAGCGCTCCTGCCTGAAAAAATTCTTCTCCCTCTGCACGACCTGCTTTTTCTTTTCCGCGGAAATCTCAATCGAGTTTTCCGTGACTTTCAATCTTATCTCGTCCTTCGAGAAGCCTGGCAGGTCTGCTTTCGCAACAAGCTCATCCTTTTCATTTTCTGAAAAACGGACGGGTATGACTTTTGATGGGGGCGCTTCCTTGATATCAATGCCGTGCCAGAACGGCATTCTCAGGAACTGCCGCATCATATCGTGAATATCCTCCTCCATGTTAATCAGATTTTCCATTTGCTTTGCAGGCTCGAACCATAACTCGCTCTTTTTTCCCTTCTTCTCTTTTTGTTTCGGCATACCGATATTTGCGCGCAAGGGTTTATAAAAATTTGTATTACGGGACAGAACAACATTATAAAATAAAGGATTTGGCGCAGAAGTTTTTGGACAATACGGATGATTGTTTTAACCCTTTTCATCCCTTCTCTCCAGCCTCCTGAAATATTTTCCGCTTATTTTTTCGTCTTTCGCCTTTTCCTCAAGAATTTTTTTCAGCAGTTCCATCCCTTCCCCAGTCTCGCAGGATAAAGGAATTATTTTTTCCCCTGTCAGCCTTTCAAGCTCGCCTAATTCCTTTCCGCCGAGAATGTCGGTCTTGTTCGCAACCGCTATCGTTGGTTTTTTGAATTCTTTTTTTATTTGCGCAAAAAGATTTGCTTGCTTTTCAAGCGGCCCCGCAATCTCGCTCAGGTCGAAGACATAGACAACCAAGTCGGCTATCGCTTTCATCGACGCTACAGCCTGCTTTTCAATTTTGTTGCGCTTCTCGAGCGGGCGGTCAAGCAAACCGGGAGTGTCTATTACCTGAAGTCTGGCAAAGCCAGCCTCGAAATATCCAGCCATCAACCCCCTTGTTGTGAACGCGTACGGCTCGATTTCCGGCTTGCTTCCCGTCAGCCTGAAAAGCAGCGAGGTTTTCCCCGCGTTCGGCATTCCCGCTATAACGAGAGTCGGCAGCTCCTGCAAATCAGGCAGCCTCTTCAGATAACGAAGCTCGAACGAATCTGAGAATATTTTTTTATTCCTGCGCAGGAAGGAGGCTGCCCGGCCGTAAAATTCCTTCCGCAGTTTCCGCGCGTCCTGCGTGTGCCTCGCATGTTTCAACTCGCGCAGGCAATCGATTTGCACCTGCTTTATTTTTTTCGCCATCCATTTCAGCTGCGAAATATTCTTCTCCAGATTCCCGCGCTTCATATAGACTTCCATCAGCTCCTTGTAGATTTCCGGAAGCCCCGCAACATCTGGAAACGAGCCAGCCTCTTTCCTTATCTGCTCGGAAAGTATCGAACCCAATGTCTTTGTCCTTATCCCTTCCTTCTGCTTCGCCTTCTCAACCATACTGCCACAGACAGAAGCAAGCTCCGCCTTTTTCGAAGCATCAGCAAGCGCGCTCTCTATCAGCTGTTCCGCGTCTATCAGGAAAATCCTCTTGAACGGGTTTTTCATATTTTATCAACCGCAATCAAGCTGCAAAAATATCCTCTCGCACGAAAAGCTTCGCTTTTCGGCACGCACAGAAAGCAAGGCTTTCTGGCGGAGCCGCGAACGAAGTTCGCGTGCCTGCCAAAAACGCAAAACATTTTTGTGCCTGTGGATAGGGCAAGAGTTCGCAGGTGATAACTATGAACAAATGCCCTGACTGCGGTTTCCCGCGAGTAAGGAATGGCGTCCTGAAACTTAAATACAGAGGCAATGTGCAGAAATGGATTTGCAAGAAATGCGGATGCCAATCAAGGAACGATGATTGACATCGGAGTTTCCCTTTGCATTGACGGACTGACTTGGGGAAAGACAAGGAAGAATCTGGGAAAGATGTTCGGCTTCACCGTAAAATCGCTGACAACGATATGGAACTGGGTTCAGGCATTCACCATAATGCTTTCGTTTGTCTTTGCCTCA
The DNA here is from genome assembly GCA_027310605.1 of Candidatus Aenigmatarchaeota archaeon. Taxonomy (GTDB): domain Archaea; phylum Aenigmatarchaeota; class Aenigmatarchaeia; order Aenigmatarchaeales; family DAIDAN01; genus DAIDAN01. The sequence continues at coordinate 5,048 of DAIDAN010000033.1, forward strand.
ATGTCCTGCAATAAATGGCGCATTTTCAAGGAACATAAGACAGGACAGGTTCAAGTCGTTCAAGAGCCGCAGCAACAATGCCATAGAGAACTTTTTCAGGCGCAAGCATCATTTTCCAAGATTCGGAAACAACATTGATGTTGCAAGGAAGCATATTGAAAGCTGGGTCAACGAATACGATAGGGAAAAGGTTTGAAAATTGGGCGAAGAGCAGAGAAAAATGATAAAAATGTTTTTTGCATCTTGCTTTGCGGAATTTTATGGAGAAATATCATGCACAAAATGAAAGCAATCCTTGCCAGCCGCGCCGCAAACACTTAAATATCTGCTCCTTCATAATTTTAACGGACAGTTTTACAACAAACCGTTCGCAGCTGATTTTTTAATTTGCTTTTTTACAAAAACGGTTTTCGGATTAAGAACAATTTAATAATAAGACAGTTCCGCTGAAAATGCTTTAGCTGGAAAGGCGATTTTTATGGTTACGCCGATTGACGCGATAATATTGAGCTGGCGCGAGGCGGGAATCCCGCTCCTCTTTTTATGGATGCTCACGCTCGCCATTGTTTATGGAGTGCTCACGCATGTGAAGCTTCCGAACTCCAACTCCGCGCGCGGCGTTATCGCGATAGTGGCGGCATTCATGGTGCTGTTCGCGGCGGCAGCAACGCAGATAACCGCCTTCCTGAGCACGATAGTGACCTCTTTCGTTGCTATAGCTTTCGGGCTTTTGCTGATAATAATCTTCCTCGAGATGGCTGGGGCGAAGGTCGGGGACAAGCATGTGTTTTCCGCGCATCCCAGGTTTTTCGCAGGCATACTGCTGCTGATAGGCGTTGCAATATTCGCGGGCGCTGCGCAGATAACGGGAATCTTCAATTTCAATTTTTCAATATCCGACACGGTGACGGGAATGATATTTTTCCTCGCCGTCATTGTGGCTGCGATGTGGGCGCTGATGAAAGAGGGCGGGGAAAAGAAATAGAACTGAAAAAATGATATGAAAAGAAACTTGAACAACAGCAAAAGCGTTGCTGCAACT
>DAIDAN010000034.1 GCA_027310605.1 Candidatus Aenigmatarchaeota archaeon
CCTCAAGATGAAGCTGCAACATTTGTAAAACAGGAAGGAAAAAAATGCACAACGCAAGATAAGCCTCCGAAACTATTCGATACTGGCGTCTGTTTTGGCAACGGAAAGGAGACATATTTTTGCAACAATGGAAATATAGAAGGGTGCGGAAAGAACAGCCAGCAATATAGCAAAGGGAATGACCCGGCAATATGCGACAAGGACAAAGGATGCAAAAGCACAACCAGTGGAGAAACGGGCATGAGCTTGTCAATAAAGATTCCTGCAGCCCTGACATCTTCCGGAGCAACTGATAAATGTGGTGAAATAACCTGTGATGGTTTCTTTACTGGAGCTGCTGACGGAAATAATTGCAAACTAACCCTGACAAAGAGCGTCAGTTTCGTCAAGGACAAATCGCAGGTCTTCAGGTGCGAGCTGACCTCGCCGGACGAGTCCGTTGTGCCGGAGCAGAAAACCTATTCAATCCAGTCGGAGGTGAAATACACCTACCAGCTTGGCAACGACTTCGATGTCGCGATAAAGCCGATGACGACGGGATAAAAATTCGGGAAAAACTTAAGCATAAAAACCGTCGCAACAGTTTTTAATAATTTGTTCGCAATACGGTTTTCAGATTAAAAATAATTCAATAAAAATATCAGCGATGCGGAAAACGCTAAAAGAATCTTGTTATGAAATTTGGATAACGGTGTTTGGCTTGAAAAAAGAAAACGGAAAAAATATTGCGAAACGCGGAAAGAAAACGCTTAATCCGGCGCTCCTGCTATTTCTCGTCGCATTGGTTGCCGCTGTCTCGGGTTGCGTCTCGAACTTCCCGTTCGCGCAGCAGGCAAGCATCGCGAACCCTACCGTGACTTCGGAGACGCAGGACCTTGTGCTGAAGGCCGAGGCAGTGCCGCTCGAGGTGAGGAGCGGGAAAAATCTTGAGATTTTTTTCGAGATTGACGCGCTCAAGGATTTGAAGAACCTTTCTTTTGCAGTGACGGACGCCTGCCTTTTCTCAGGCGGCACGAAGGGGCCAGAAAACATAGAGTTGAACGCTAATAAGACAAGGGACTTCAAGATTACGCTGGCCGCGGGAAGCCCGGGCTTCGACACAAACTGCCAGATAAGGTTCAGGGCGAACTATTCCTCAATTTTGGTAGCGGCGCAGGACATAATTGTGCTAAGCGATTCGGAATTCCTGACAGAGCAGCGCAGCGGAAAGATAGGCGAGAGGGTTGCGCAGTTCGCTTCGACGGACAACCCCCTTAAAATAACAACATCATTCTCCGAGCCACAGCCTTTCGAGGACGCTTCGGACGAGTTCATGTACATAGAATATTCCAACACGGGCTCCGGAGTTTTGGAAAAACTCGAGAAAGGCTCTGTCGTGATGACCGCGCCGGGCAATGTGAAGATTTCCTGCGACGATTATGGCTTGAATGGAAACAAGCTAACGCTCAACAGGGACCTGACCTTCATAAATGGGCGCGCGAAGAAAAGCACCTGCAAGCTGACGACGCAGGCTCTCCAGCCTGCGGATTCAAAAACATTGCAGCTGACGGCAAACTATTTATACGCGGTTGACAATTCAATTAATGTGAAGATAAAACAGAAGTAGGAAGTATCAATATGCCTTGAATTCAAAAAAAGAACGGCTGTTCATTACGGAATGAGTTGCAATGTCGGAACGGCCGTCAAGGCGCTTGCAATCGAAACGCATAACCAACACATTTGCAAATCAAATCGTAATTCGCGTTCCTGCAAACACAAATCATATCGAAACTCAAGTCGTGATTGTTCCATATTGTGAGGCGCTGCCCATGAAAAAGACAATATCCAAATCCGGCAGAAGAAACATTTTTTTATTTCTTTCCATTATTGCTGTTGTAGCGATAAGCGGCTGCATCAGCGGGGGGCAGAAAACATCTGCCGCGGGGAACGGAATCGCGATAACGGATTTTTCCTCTTCAGCTTCCGAAGCCTCGGACTGCGACAGGTCTGTCAGGATAAACCTTGATGTTGAAAATCAGGGGGGAAGCTCGGTGGACAGCAACAACCTTCTCGCCTGCCTCTCCGGGAAAAATTTCCCGGGAAAAACTTCCGAACAGATGTGGGCTGTTGATTCGTCGCAGATAAACAGGGTTTGCCAGACCCTTCCCAAGAAGCTTGATGCTGTTGACAATGTGAAGAGCATCCCGGGCGGAGCCGCAAGCTTCAAGTGGACCGCTTTTTCCCCGTTTGTTCCCTTCCCTCTCACAAGGACCGACGGTTTTAGCGGAAGGGTGTTCTACAAATACAGCAGCAGGACATCGGCAACGGTGTTCGTGATTTCGGAAGACGGGCTTGCCGCTGCAAAACAAAAAGGCACGGCCTTGCCTTCTGCGCCGGAAATAGAAAAAACAGCTTCGCCTGTGGACATTTCTATCGATACTAATCAGCCTGTGATAGGGCAGAACGGGGACACTTTCACATTGAAGGTCACGCTGTCGAATGTGGGAGGCGGAACCGTTTTTGACCCGGGCGCGGTAAGCTTCGGCAGCCCATCCTCTAGCCTGCCTTCGATTTCGGAAGATCAGCTGAACCTGATAACAATAACAGTTAACACGAGCCTGTATGCCGGCGGGAGTTCTGAAGCAGGCTTCTGCAATGCGGACCTCAGGAGCGTTGAGCTCAGGAAAGGCTCCACTGTCACGATACCCTGCGACATAAGAATAAACGCGCCGATCTCGGGGCTCAGGTCTTTTCCGATCCTCTTGACAGCGAAATATGGGTACTTCATAGACAGCAGCGAAGTCCCAATAAGCCTGAGCGGCAAGAAAAACAAGGACCCTGCGCAATGCTCCCAGGGGGTTTCAAGCGGCAGCGTCTTTGATTTCTCATTGTCCGCAAGCCCGACCTCTGCTGCACTTGCTTCCGGCGCGTCTTCCATGACTTCAACAATCACTTCAACATTGCTTTCCGGCGCAGCGCAGTCTGTGACATTGTCCTGCAGTTCCGGCATGCCTTCAGGCGCTTCTTGCGCGTTCAGCTCAAACCCTCTTGTGCCGGCATCATCGCCGGGCACTGCTTCAACGCTTACAATCTCAAACACTTCTGTTATAGGTTCCGGAACTTATCCGATAACAGTTTCCGCGGCGGACGGAGGCATAACAAGGACGGCGCCGTTCAACTACATCGTGCCTTGATACGGATTTATTTTTTCTAGAATTTTTATACAGGTTTCGATTTTGGAATGAATTTCAGAAACACTAATCAGCAAAAGCGTTCTAAAAGCCGTTCTGATTTTGTGAGTTCAAGTCATAATGGTTATTATTCAAATTATTTTCCGAAATCCCCGAGGCTGCTCTGCCGATGCTCGAAAAGCTCCGCTTTTCGGCGCCGTCAAAAATCGTCCAAAGATTTTTGTACGTTCTCATAATATTTCACATCAGCCTTTTTTCCCGGCGGAACCGGAATGCCATAGACTCCGGCGCCTCCCGGCACATAGGAAAACCTCCCCTCCCTGAAAGCCTTCACGAGTTCCGCTGTTTTCCTGTCTATCTCTGACAGCTTTTCTATTGGCGCGTCTATCAGCGCGGCTATCTCGTTCCCGAACCTATTCACAAAAAGCTTCCATTGCTCCTGAACCTTCAATGACCAGGACTGCTTTATTCCCAGCGAGACCGCTATGATTTCGGAAAGCGGGATTATGTGGATTGTTTTTGCCCTATGCTCCGGATGCGAGAGTTCAGCGCCGCGCGAGAGTTCGTAAATGCGGTAGTCCGCGCCTTTCTTTATAGGCTTTCCGCAGCTTGGGCAGCGCCAGTTGAAACGGATAGCCTCCTCCGGCTTGAAAAACAAAAGGCAGCCAGCGCAGCGGGTCTTGTGATATTTTCCCTCGCGCGGGTCGAACTTTATGTTAAGGACTGGCTTTCTTCCGCCTTCCCTCTTGATTCCTTTTTCCAGCTCCGCAAAGGAAACATCCTTCATCAGGAATCTTGTGAATTCCCTTCCGAGCTTGTTCGGCCAGGGCGAGTGGCAGTCGCTGTTGCTCAAAAAAGTCAGGCTGTGAAGTTCCGGAATCCTGTCAGCCATGTCCGTGTCCGCCGACAGCCCGAGCTCGCCGAAATAAATCTTATCGGAATATTTTCCATAGCAATCCCTGTAGGAATTGTGTTTCGAATAAATCCCGAAATAAGGGGTGAACATGTGCGAGGGCCCGATGAGGCAGCCGGCTTCAGCGCAGATTTCCGCAATCTGCTCCCCGTTCAGCCAGATTTTCGGGCGGCCGTCGGTGTCCAAGTCCTTGCAGGATTTTTTCAATCTTTCCCTGACTTCATAAACCTTGCTCATTCCCGGGAACAATATTATGTGATGGACGCGGTTGTTGTCCTCAACCTCCGTCTGCAGCACGAATCTCGTGCCATTAGCGTGTTCGAATAATGAGTCGTCCACCTGTTTCAGCTGCTCCTTCAACAATTTTATCCATCTCTCGTTGAGAATGTCGCCCGTGCCCACAAGATGCAATCCTTTGAGCGGAGCCTGCTCCCCGATTTTTCTCGGCAACATCTCGCTGCTCACCGCCCCGGAATACAGGCCGTGTATGTGAATGTCGGCGTTGACCTCGATGAAGTCGGACATAAAAACACCTTCATAATATTTTTTCCGCATGTTTTCAGTGCAACTGATTTATTTTTTTTGAAAAACACTTTGATGTGAAAACCATTTTTGACAAAAAAATAAAAAAATCAGATCTGATGGTTTGGCATTCTACAGATTTTTGGTTTTAGCGTTTAAATACAGTGCATTGAATAAGAGCGAAATTTGCCATCTATTTATATTCTTCGCAGAAAATTGATAATCAACGGGCTGGTAGATCAACGGAACGGGCTTTTCTTTCAGAAAGAAATCCCGGGCAAAAGAAACGATATAGACTATACGATCGTTAAAGATCGCCACCTTGGCATGGTGGAGGTTCCGAGTTCGAAATACGAGAGAAAAACGCAAGTTTTACGGGGGTATCAGGAGTACCGTAGAACTGAAGGGGGCGAAGCCCCCTGCGGTTCCGTCTCGGCCAGTCCACCAAAATTATTTTTCCTCTTCAACAATTACCGGTCCGCGGTAGCCGCATTTCTGGCATTCATATATCTGCCCGAGCCATGGAAGATATTTGACATCTTCGCTTTTGCACATAGGGCATCTTATTTTCGGCATGATTTCACTTCCCGCCCAGCGCGAACTTCGCGAGCAGCGCCTCCAGCTGTATCTGCTCGTTCGCGCCCTGGTCGAGGCGGAACTCGCACTCGCCTACTTTCTCTATCAATTCAATCTTCTCCTTATCCGAAAGCTGGAGGCTGTAAACCTGTTTAGAGATTTCGCGGATTATGTCCTCACCTGAGATGCCCTGCTTGAAAAGCAAGTCCTGCAATAATTTTCTCGCTTCCGTGAATTTTTTCGCAAGCGCCTCCTCCATCATTTTTTTCACGTCCGCGGGCGCCGCCTGCGCCGCAACCTCGTAGACTGTTTTCCCGTCAATCTTCTCTTCCATGGAAGCGGTCTGCAGAAAGTTGGATGCCTTCCTCAGGTCCCCGCCGGAAAGCTCGAGCATCGCTTCATATCCGCTTTCGTCAACATTGAGTTTCTCGCCAGCCGCAATCCTTTTCAAATATTCGATGACATCCTCTTTCGTGTGGCTCCTGAAGCGGAAGACCGCGCACCTGCTCTGAATAGGCTCGATGATGTGGGAAGAATAATTGCAAGCCAAAATGAACCTGCAGGAGCTTGTGTAGTTTTCCATCGTCCTTCTCAAAGCCTGCTGCGCCTCCTGCGTGAGCGCGTCAGCCTCGTCAAGGCAGATGACCTTGAAGTTCGCGCCAATCGGCCGCGTTCTCGCGAAATCCTTTACTTTCATCCTGATTACGTTTATGCCTCTTTCATCACTCGCGTTCAGCTCGAGGTAATTCCTTTTCCAGCCGCTTCCGTAAAGCTCGTGCGCCATGC
>DAIDAN010000035.1 GCA_027310605.1 Candidatus Aenigmatarchaeota archaeon
GTCCCGCGCTGACTTTCGGAAATCGATTTCAATATCATTTGCAGCCAGCAAGCCTTCCTTTTCCTTTATTTCTTTTATCGAAACATTCTCGTAGGGATTTTCCTTCAAAATTGTTTTTATCTCGTCCCAGCTTTTTTTCTGTTTTTTCAGTTCTCCTATCGAGTCAATTATTTTCTGCAGCGGGTCAGCGTTGTTATGTATCGCCTCGGCCTTCGCAGAATATTCTATTTCCTTTTCCGACAATTTCTCAAGCGCGGCTTTCTGCGACTCGATTATTGCCGCATATTTTTCCGCGACTTCCGCTTTTGGAGCGGCGGCGCCTTGCTTTTCCAGCTCGGAGAAAAAGGCATCAAGCACATGCATGAAAGTCGGGAAATATTTCCTCTCCCTGTTCCTGTAAACCTGCATCTCAATCGGCGCGAAGTCCAAAAGTTTCCCGTTCTCGAAGATGAGGTTAGGCTTCAGCTCGGATGAAAGCATCCTTATGTCCAAATCTATCCTCGCGAGCTGCTCTTCGGTGAGCTTGCTGCAGGGCTTTGCCTTGTCCACGGCTGCGCGCTCGCAAACCTCTTCAGCATATTTTCCCGACAACCCAAGGTCGGAGGCGAGAAAGCTTGCTATGTTTTTTTCGCTCTTCGCAGCCGCAGCCTTGAATTCGGAAAAATCAAGCGCGAACGGGTTTTTTCCGGCAGGCGGATATTTGTAAGGCTGCTTCGCCGCGATTTTCCTGTCCTTCCATTCCTGCCTTTCAAGCGGCATCAGTATGATTTTTTTACTGTCGCACAATATTGCGTTCCCTTTCGAGAACAGCTCAAGCACGAGAATGCTTTTTTCAGTCTCGATTTCCACGATTCTTTCGAACCCCGCCCGCTTCACGGAAATTATTCTTTGTCCGTCCAAGTGCTTTCTCAAGTATTGCGAGAACCTCTCGTTCGAAGCCTCGCGCTTGTATTCCGTTATGAAGATTTTTCCCGGCTCCGACAAAAGCTCGAATGTGCCTTTTGTTGGCACGAAGATTTCGAAGCGCAGCTGCTTTCTTTTCTGGAAAATCTTCTGGATGCGCCCGCCTTCCAAAAAATCAAGCTCGCGCTGCAGCATCATCAGGTCAAAGCTGCTCATCTCCTTTTTCCGGAACGCTGTTTTCCCGTTTTCCAATTTCACCACTTCAATTTTTACCGGAATAAAAATCATTATCAATCGAAATCACAAAAATAAAACGGCTTTTAGATTGTTATCGAAGCGCTGTAATAAGCATCCTTGCAAATATGCACGGAAAGCAAAGCCGTAATATTGCAAACTGGTTCGTAATGTTTTTTCCAATTCAACTCATAATTATAATATCAAATCATCTTTTCCTGAGTTTCATCAGGCTGAAAGCAATTATGAATATTCCGGCAACAATTAAAATCAAGAACGCGGCACCCAACAGCGGAGACGATGCCGCAGCCTGCGTTCCCGCGGACGCGCCCGGGGTTGCGGAAGAAATTTTCTGCGCGGTTTCTTGCATAGTTGTTTGCGCAATTCCGCTTATTGCAGGATAAGCCGCATTTTCCATAAAAAAATTCGCAGCCCCGAAAAAAACCATTGCAATCCCGAGCGACAGCGCCAGGATTATGCTGACCGGAACTTTCGGCGCTATCAGATTTTTTCCCTTCTCGCTTATCTCGTAATAAATCCACTTGTGCCCCGTGTCCCTTTTCATCACCAGTCCCGCGCCCTCCATCATCTTCAGGTGCTCGTTCACGGTCGAGGGCGCAAGCCCTAATTCTTTCGATATGTCCGCGGCTATCCTCCTGTTTCCGGAAAGCATTTTCAGGATTCTTATGCGCGCGTCCGCGGACAGCGCCCTTATCGTCCTGCTGTCGATTTCCATAATGAACAACTTTTTAGCAGCGTTTTCGTGTGTGTTGTTTTTATTATTGAATTATTTTACTTCTAAAATTTTTATTTTTAATAAAAGGTTATAGTCAGATACAAATGGTTTTGTTGTTATAATTATATATTTCGGCACAAATTTATAAGCTTTTTGAAAAAAAAATATTGTTCGGTTTTAACCGAACAAAATCGGAAGGCTTAAATACCTGTCTTGAGAATATGAGAATATGAAAAAAATCCTGCTTGCCGTAATCTTGGTTGTTGCAATATTGACTTTAATCTATCTGTACTATCCGAAATACGGCGGAAGCAGCGGAAATCCCGTAACAATCACGCAGTCAGGAGGTTCCGCGCTTCTCATAAAGGAATGTTCTGACATAAATTATGTGGGCAACATCTCGGATTATATAATCATAGGGACTGTGGAGAAAGTTGAAAGCAGGCAGAGCGAAGGGAAGATTTTCACTTACAGCGACATGTTAATCGACAAATATGAAAAGGGAAGCCCGTTTTCCGGGAATAGATTGCAGATTATAATTCCCGGCGGGACTGTTGGGAATATCACACAGGAAGTTGAGGACCAGCCAATTCTCCATCAGGGAAAGAATGTAAAAATTTACATAAGGCAGGAAGGCGGCGATTTTTCAATAACCTGCGGAATAATGGGCGTTGAAGAGCTGCAATGAGAAAAATTGATGAACATGAAGAAACTGATTTTTATCGGACTGGTTCTTGCCGCGGTTCTGGCAGGATGGTATCTGTTCGTTCCGCAGCAAACAGCGGATAACCAGCCGAAAAGATTCTCCTCCGCCGAGGAGCTGAACGCTTTCATAAACGCGAGCTCGCAGGCGGGATTTTATGGTGAAGGCGTCCCTGGAATGACCGCGGTCGCCGCGCAAAAATCCGCTTCGCAGGGAGCGACAAGCGGCTTACTGGATTATTCGCAGACAAATATTCAGGTCGCGGGAGTTGACGAGGCTGACATAGTAAAGACGGACGGGAAATACATTTACGCGGTTTCCGGAAGCAAGGTGCTGATTCTTGACGCATATCCCGCGGAGAACGCAAGCATTGTTTCGCAAATCGAGACCAACGGCACGGTAGGAAATATTTACATAAACGGAGACAGGCTCGTGATTTTCGGACAGGAGAATTATCAGTATCTAATGCCGGAAACAACAACGGGAACTGGCGGAACCCAGGCTGTGAAAGGCGTTTCAGATGCACCGAGCGCATTGGCTGAAAAAGCGGCAGTCGCCCGGGAAGCCGCAAGCCAGCCCGCAATTATGCGCCCGTACTATTATTCTCCGAAAACTTTCATTTACGTGTACGACGTTTCCGACAAAAACAATCCCGTGCTTTCGAGAAATGTTTCAGTCGGCGGCAGCTATTATGACTCGCGGATGATTGGAAATTATGTTTATGTGATAGCGAACCAGCCGGTCTACAATTACGGCGGGCCCGTGCCGCTGCCTGTCATCAGCTCGAACGGCGTCGCAAAGGAAACGCCGGCTTCGGACATCTATTATTTCGATTTTCCTGACAGCTCCTATGTTTACACGAACATTCTTTCCCTGAACGCGCAGGACAGCGGCGAGCCAACAAGCAAGACTTTCCTGACTGGCTATGCGCAGAGCATGTATGTTTCCGCTGGCAGCATCTACATCGCCTATCAGAAAAGGGTTGACATCTCGAACTATTATGACAGGCTGGTTGACGAGGCAATAATCCCGAACGTTCCCGCTGACTTGCGGGGCAGGATAAATGAAGTCAGAAACTTGAACGAGAGCAGGTATGAGAAGATGCAGGAAATAGGAAAGATATTCGAGGGATATCTTGCAACGCTGAACCCGGAGCAGGCTGCGGCCGTGATGAAATCCGCAGAGGAGAAGGCCGCCGCGGTACAGGCAGACATCGCGAAGGAAACGGACAAGACGGTTATCCATAAAATTTCGATAGGCGACGGCAACATCGAGTATGCCACGAACGGCGAGGTGCCGGGACAGCCGCTCAACCAGTTCTCGATGGACGAGAGCAACGGCTATTTCAGGATAGCGACTACTACGAGCGGAAATATTTGGTATGGAGGATGGGGAATTGTAGCGTCGGGAGGTGTGGTGTCAAGCGGAGTCGCGACTTCTGGAATTGCTGAATCGCCTGTATCAATACAGATTGCAAGCGCAGGCGCAACGCAGACCGGAAACGAAACCGTCAAAACAGCGCCAGGCCAAACGGTTTCAACGCCGATAGCGGAACCTTCGAATCCGGGCGGCCCGCAAAACAATCTTTATGTTCTCGACGGCAGCTTGAAAATTGCCGGAAAGATTGAGAACCTGGCAGGCGGCGAGAGAATTTATTCCGTTCGTTTTCTGGGGGACAAGGCATACATGGTAACATTCAGGCAGGTTGACCCGCTGTTCGTTATTGATCTATCCGCGCCAACGAATCCGAAAGTTCTCGGCTACTTGAAAGCGAACGGCGTCTCCGACTATTTGCATCCTTACGACGAAACGCATCTCATCGGCGTGGGCAGGGACGCTTCGGACGAAGGCAGGATAAAAGGAATGAAGCTCTCATTGTTTGATGTTTCTGATTTTGCAAACCCGAAGGAAATATCAAAATACATAATCGGCGGGCGCGGCACAAGCTCTGATGCGCTCTACGACCACAAGGCGTTCTTGTTTGACAGCGCGAAAAATTTGCTTGTGATACCGGTTTCGGAATACACTTATCCTAACTCCACGGAAGAAAATAATGGGATATGGCAGCAGCCGAACTATTGGCAGGGCGCCTATGTTTTCGATGTTGACCTGACAAATGGCATCACGCTGAAAGGAAAGATAACGCACGCGAACAACACGGATAACAGCACATATTCTTATGACTGGAACTCGCAGATACGCCGCTCGCTTTTCATCGGCGACGCGCTTTACACGGTCTCGCAGAAGATGGTGAAGATGAACAGCCTTTCAGACTTGAGTGAGATAAACAAGATTGTGCTTCCGGCGCAGCAAAACATTTATCCTTACAGGGTTTATTGAGATAAGAATTAACAATCGCAGTAATAAGAGAAAATATCTTGCAGCGTTTTCGTCCGTTCAGTTTTCTAATTTATCATTTTTAATTTTGAAAACCGTTTTTTAATTTTATGATTTTTTTTCAGTACGATTCTTCTTCGTTACCGGTTTCTTCTTCATTACTGTTCATTTCATCCTGCGGCTTGGATTTTTCTGCTGAACCGGCTTTTCCCTTTTTTGCCGACGTATCCCCGTTAATCTTCTCGAAGAATTTTTTCGCGTCCTCCGGCTTTTCCAGGCCGAAGTAGCTCGCGAACTCTTTTGTTGCGATGAGCGCCTTTGTCCTGCCCTGCTTCACCGCGCGTATCAGCCCGCGGCCCTCAAGATTCTTCACATAATCGTAGGCGCGGTTGCCTATGACTTTCACGATTTCCGACTGCGTTATCGGCTGCTTGTACGCGACTAATGCAAGCACGCGCAGCAGGCCCCTGCTCAGGTCATGGTAAGGCGTGAGATGCCTGACCTGCGGCGCGTATTCCGGCTTCACGCGCAGCTGGCAGCCTTCCCTGCTTTCTATCAGCACAAGCCCGCGCTCCTCCTTCGCAAGCTCCTTTTTTATTTCTTCTATCGCCGCTTTCGCCTCCTTCTCGTCCCCGGCAATCTGCGCCAGCTCCTTGAGGGAGAGCGGCTCGTTCGCCATGAACAGCGCTGACTCGATCAGGGCTTTTTTGCTTGGCATAATTATCGGAAAGATATTTGTTTCGAGAATTAATAAATATCGGAGAATAAAAAGTTTCATCGCAGAGAAACTTAAAAAGCTTTAATTGCAAATTAATATGATGGGCTGGTGGTCTAGTTGGAATGACACTTGCTTCGCATGAGCTTTTTCTCGCGAGAAAAAGCTCAATCAAAAAGAGGCATGTTGGCGAAAGCCAATAAAAAAGAAAAAGCAAGAGGCCGCGAGTTCGAATCTCGCCCAGTCCACCACACTATTATTTTGTTGCATATTCGCGCCTTCCGCAACGCTTATATAACTTCGGAATCCATAAAATTGCATGCCAAAAC
>DAIDAN010000036.1 GCA_027310605.1 Candidatus Aenigmatarchaeota archaeon
CGAGAGAACTGCATATTTGCAGCGTTTTCCTGTTGATTCGTAACATCCGCTTTTTAGCGCTTTTTTCCAATCGTATACGTCAACGCCGCTATACTCACATTCGGAAAAGCCCCTCGCCTTTTCTGCTCATATGTTTCACCTTTTTTTTTATTTTTGTTTTGCATAAAGAATTCATTGCCAAAAATTAAATCGGAAAATCGCGTCTGCTGAAAAATCAAAAACAGAACGCAAATGAAAAGCCGGAAAAGAAAAACCTAGATATTGCTAATTCGGAAATTTTCGTAGAAACATCGCTAACAGAATCCGTGCGCTCCCCTATCATGCTGTAAATTGGTGCGGCATCGCCATCATCTCAAAAAAGAATAGGATATTTTGAAAACGCAGGTTTAAATCCTTTTCGGTTTCAGCATTTTTGTCTGAACTGTTTTTGTTTTTTGCTATTTTATTACAAAAATACTTTTACCAAAATGATCATCAGCTACGATTTTTATATTTCGTAAAAGTTAACCAATCATCCTTCCCCACATCTGCTTCGCCAGCTTTCCGGAATATTTCATCTTCTCGACTGCTTTTTCCGCTTTCGCTTTTTTCTTGTTATGCGCATTAAGGAATGAATTGATTTTATCAATCAATATTTGTTTCAATTCTCCTGTCAGCATTTTCCCGCTCCTGTACTCAGAGCGGATTTTCTCAATCTTTTTGTCGTCCTCCTCGAACATCGTGTAAAGCCATTGGAATGCTACATCAATGTCTGGGTTTCCGCCAAGCCTGCGGTGCTCCTCCACTGTGGCTTGCCCTCCGGAAAACGCGTACTTGTTTATCTTGTTCGCAACAGTTTTCCCGTCGTCCGACAAGAATATCGCAGACTCCGCAATGCTCGAGCTCATCTTGCCTTCGGGACCGGTAAGCGGCGGGAAGAAGGAACAATGGATTGCGGCGGTCTTGTAGAAGCCCAAACTCTCCGCTATGTCGCGCTGCGGCCTCCAATAATTGTCCTGGTCAATGCCGCAAGGTATCAGGCATCTTTTCTTCTCGAAAAAAGTCGGCACTATCTGAAGCGCAGGATAAAAAATCATTCCAATATTCGACTGCTCGTTAAATCCGAAGACCGCCTTGGCAGTGGAGAAATTTATCTTCTTTGCGGTCTTCATCAGCATCGGATAAAAGTTTTTCGCATATTCGCTGTTCTGGAACATGAATGTCCTGTCGCTGTCAAAGCCGAGCGCGGCTATATGCGCCATATCCTCTTTTGTTCTTTCCTGAACTTCCTCCCAAGAAAGTTTTTGTTTGAACAAGAATTTTTCCTCGTCAGGAATCTGAAGGTATGTATTGACTTTAAATTTTTCCTGCAGCCATCTTGTGAACAGGAATGAAATAAGATGCGCCAGAGTCATTTTCCCGGCAGGACTCCTGCCGGTGTAAAGAAAAAATCCCTTCCCGCCCTCATAATCCTTCAGCACCAGGTCCAAATCGCGGTGCGAAAAGAAAAAATTCCTGCGCAAAAATAAATGCGAGCCGCCCGCAAGCTTTTCCAATCTCGCTTTCAATTGCGCGTCTATCTGCCTTGTCCCGAATTCCTTCACGAGCTTTTCATAATCCACCTTTCCCGAAACTTCCCAGGGGGTTACCTTGAAATCTGCGTTTGTCATAAATACCACTGATATTACAATATCTTATTTCCAAAAGATTTAATAAGCTTGTTGCGCAATGATTTGTATTGTTGGTTTTTATGGCTGAAGACAAGAGCAGGCTCGAACTTATCGAAGCATTAGCGAAGCGCCGCGGATTCTTCTTTCCGAGCAACGAAATCTATGGCGGCATTGCGGGCTTCTATGATTACGGGAACATTGGCACGCTTATGAAGCGGAAGCTGGAGAATTTATGGAGAAAATATTTTTTCGGACTGGATGATAATTTTTTCGAGATAGAGGCCGCGAACATAATGCCTGAAAGGGTTTTCGTTGCGAGCGGACACAAGGAGAATTTCGTGGACCCGACCGTGAAATGCAGGAAATGCGGAACAGTGCACAGGGCCGACCATATTGTGGAGGATTACCTGAAGGAAAGCTTTGAAGGCATGACACCCGTTGAATTAACAGAGCTGATAAGGCAGCACAAAATCCGCTGCGCGAAATGCAAGGGGGAGCTGGAGGATGTTTCCATACTGAACATGATGTTTCCGTTGCAGGTCGGCGCGGACCTTGAGGTCAAGGCTTACCTGCGCCCGGAAACCGCGCAAGGCGCTTATGTGAATTTTTCCCGACAGTTCGATATTCAGAGGAAGAGGCTGCCGCTCGGCCTGGCTATCGTTGGCAGGGCTTTCAGGAACGAAATCTCGCCGAGGCAGCTGACCACGAGAATGCGCGAGTTCACGCAGGCTGAGCTCCAGATATTTTTCGATGCCGCCGATATTGACAAGCATGAAAAATGGAACGAAGTGAAAGATTACAAGCTGATTCTCTATCCTGTTGCAGGGAGGGGTAAGAATCCGGAAGAAGTAACTTGCGAAGACGCAAATAAAAAGATGGATATTCCGAAATTTTACGCCTACCACCTTGCGAAAGTCCAGCAGTTCTTTTTGGAAAAATTGAAAGTGTCAAAGGAAAAGTTCCGCTTCCGCGAGCTTTCCGCTGAGGAGCGCGCGTTCTACAACAAGATGCACTGGGATGTTGAGCTGAACCTTGAGACAGTCGGATGGAAGGAAGTCGGCGGAGTGCACTACAGGACAGACCACGACCTTTCCGGCCACGGAAAAGTATCCGGCCAGAGTCAGGAAGTGTTTTTCAACGAAAAGAAATTCGTGCCGCATGTGCTTGAGCTGAGCTTCGGCGTGGACAGGATTGTTTTCGCGCTGATTGACCTGAACTACGATGCTGATGAAAAGAGGACGGTGCTGAAACTCCCGCCCGCTGTTGCGCCTTTTTCCGCGTCTGTCTTTCCTTTGGTGAACAAGGACGGCATTGACAAAAAAGCCGAGCAGATTTATGAAAGCCTGAAAAGTGACTTTGATGTTTTCTACGACGATTCCGGCTCGATAGGAAGAAGGTACGCGCGCGCTGACGAGGTCGGAATCCCGTTCTGCATAACTGTTGACCACCATAGTTTGGAGGACGGCACCGTGACCGTCCGCGATAGGGACTCGACAAAGCAGGAGAGGGTGAAAGTCGGGGAGCTGAAGGAAAGATTGAAGTAGCCGGTCAATTCACTTGGCGCAAAAATTGTATCTGATATTGTTATATCAGAAAAATATTTTTGTCGCAATCTTCCTATTCCTGTATCTTGTTTTATCCCAGACATATTCAAAAACAGGATTGTTTATTTCCCCAAGAAACTTTCCAGCGAGAATAGCCTTGTTATGCGCGTTCTCGGGATAGAACTGTAACAGCGCCGGCCTTATTATGGTCTTGTAGATGTTCATACCGATAAGTGCACGCAAAGGTTTAAATCTTTTTATAAAATCCAATTATCCTCTCCAGCCTCAAAATGTTTTTATTTGCGGATAGCCGTTCTTGAGGAATGATTTTCTCGCATTCCAGCTTTTCCTGTTTCGAGCAGTGCCCGCGCAAGTTCAGGTACAGGTACATTGACAAGGTAAAAACCGAAACGGAAGAGACGATAGAAACTTTTCTCGGCAAGCGCGTGCACGAGTCGCTGGAAAAGATTTACCGCGACCTGATGCTGGAAAGGCTGAGAAGCCTGGAAGAAATTCTGCAATTCTACAACTCAAGATGGGACAAGAACTGGAATGATGACAAAATTATCATAAACGGAAATCACGGGGCTGAAGAGCGCAAAAAGATTGGAGCGAAATTCTTATCCTCCTACTACAACAGGCACAGCCCGTTCAACCACTCCCGAACGATAGGACTTGAGATACAGGTAAGATTCAGGCTGAACGGATTCGGAATAAAGGGATTCATAGACAGATTGGCGATAGCAGGCGACACGATAGAAATCCATGACTACAAGACGGGCTCTTACCTGCCCGCGCTTGAGCAGCTCGAACAGGACAGGCAGCTTCACCTTTACGCTATGGCTGCGAAAAAAATGTACCCGTTCGCCAATGTGGAGCTGGTCTGGCATTTCCTCGCGTTCGATAAGGAGATAAGAGTGAAAGTTTTGGAAGAGCGGCTGCAGCGCGTTTGCGACAGCACTTCAAGCCTTATCGGGAAAATAAATTCGGAAAAGGAGTTTCCGAAGAAACAATCAAAACTCTGCGCCTGGTGCGAGTTCCGGAATATTTGCAAAGACGGGAGCGCGCTCGACAAATTTCCCACTTCTTCCTGAAAAGCAGCCAGCTGTTTTTCGCGAACTTGGTCTTTATAAGAACATACTTTCCTTTTAATTTTTTTCCGCGCAGTTCCACGATTATTTCCCGCGGCTTTATTTTTTCCGGAACGTACTTTCCACTGTCCCATATTTTCACTGTGCCTGCGCCATAAAGTCCCTCTGGTATTTTTCCGTGAAATTTCGCATACTCGAGCGGGTGGTCCTCCGTTTGCACAGCCAGCCTTCTTTCCCCGTGCAGCGGGACTCCTTTCGGCACAGCCCAGGACTTCAGGACTCCGCCAACCTCCAGCCGGAAGTCGTAATGGAGCCGGCGCGCATGATGTTCTTGGACAACAAAAATCGGATTATACTTACCCGCTGCGTGTTCCGGCTTTGGCTCAGGCTCCGGCGTCTTAGAGAATTCGCGCTTCTTCCTGTATCGCTCAAGGCTCATGCTTGTTTATTGTTGTCTTGAGAATAAATAATACGAATTACGAATCAGAAGAAGGAACGCTGATAGCAATATGACTTGATTTGAAAATACATTATTAACGGCGCGGCGCGAGCTTCAAAGTCCGTTCAGGCAATCGTCTCAATCGTAATGAACAGCCATTCTGATTTTGTGAATTCGAGCCGTATCGTATCGGTCAAATAAAATTCACTTCCTCTGTTCCGAGTAATGGCAGCGCCCGCAGGTCAGGCGGTTCTTGTGCTCTGCAAGGAAGACGCCGGCGCCGCAGCGCGGGCAGAACTTTCCGCGGACCGCCTTGCCGCCGCTC
This sequence comes from Candidatus Aenigmatarchaeota archaeon, assembly GCA_027310605.1. GTDB lineage: Archaea > Aenigmatarchaeota > Aenigmatarchaeia > Aenigmatarchaeales > DAIDAN01 > DAIDAN01. The sequence goes on from DAIDAN010000036.1 coordinate 5,049, forward strand.
ACCTTGTATTTCTTCCAAACCTGCACGCCCTTGTGCTTCTGCTTGCTCCTCGGCTTTTTTCCCTCGCGCGGCATGAAAATTACCTCATTATGATTTGAACTCATTATTCTCGGACGCTAATTCAGCCGTTTTGTTTTCATCTGAATCATAATGCTATTTTTATTTCTTTTCTTCAGGTTTTGCTTCCTTTGCCGGCTCCGCTTTCGATTTTTGCGAATGCAGCCCGACTTTCTTGTGTTCCCAAATCTTTATCCAGACTTTTCCCTCGGGCTTGCCGTGCTCGGAAAGTATTTTCGATATCTCCACATGCTCGGGATCTATCGACAGCTTTGAAGCAACATGCTCCTGTATGTGCGCCTTGCTCGGCGTGGCACCGTTGTATTTTATCTCGGCAAAAAGCTCGCGCCTCTTCATCACCGGATTCTGCTTCTCGGAAATTATATGGAACTCCACAAAAATTGCGCCTCGAATATGAAAATTTCAACCATTATTATTCTATTCCGCATTTTCAGCTGTTAAAGTTTAATTTAAATTTACTTGTTATCGTTGCTGTTTTTTTCTGATTTTATTTTTCGCCGCGATTTTTCATTTCTATTCATTATCAAAAACAGTTGCGGAAAAATCGCTTCGAGTTTTTTATATCTTTCATTTTCTTTCTTTTTCCCAAGGGGTTTTCTTTCTTTTTACGGATAAAGAAAGAAAAAGGCTTACTTCACTTTTATCCCGTATCTTCCCGGCGCGGTGATTCCCATCTCCTTTGCGACCTCGCTGCTGTTCGCGTCAATCACCACGAGAACGCCCTTCCAGTTCCTCGTCAGGTCCGCGGACTTGCAGACCGGGCAGATGCCGCCCTTGACCAGCCTCCTGCAGTTCCTGCAAGCCTGTTC
>DAIDAN010000037.1 GCA_027310605.1 Candidatus Aenigmatarchaeota archaeon
GCCTGTTGCTGAAGCTGTCCCATATACTCTATTATATATTCTAAATATTGCTCGGTCTTATCTTTTTTTTGGTCAGCCATATTTTTCACCATCTTATTTCATCATCTTATTCGTTCACAATCTTTAAACACTTATCTTTTTGTTACTCAACAGTTGATTAACTATATACATATTTACGTATAAGTGGTATATAAAGCTATCTTTCGGGGCTCGGCAAAAGACGAATATCACTTATCAAGATACTTTTTACGTATTCTATATGATTCTTCTAACCAAGTCTTAGAGTCTATAAGATTTGCTTCTGATTTTTCTTTTAGCTTTTCCATATCTTTTTCATACCATGATTGTTTGAGATTTGCAAGAGCATTAGATAGTTTTTCTTTACAGTCATCACAACGATGTGAACTTCCGTATATGGGTTCACCTGTTTGCGTATTATATCCTACGATTACATCATCTACAGGCTTTCCACATCTGCCACAGTATCCCATACCATCCATTACTACCCAAAAGGATTTAAGCTTGTTGCGGACGGAATCGGCGGAAAGTAAACCGGCTCTGTAGAAATCCACATTACTGTTTGAGAAACTATAATCTTTATATATTCATTAAGTGAATAATTCATTAAGTGAATAGAAATACCTGAAGCGATGATTTCGCGTTTACATTCAAAAAGAGGTAATGAAATGAGATTCATAAACAGGAAAGAGGAAATGAAATTCCTGAAAGAGGCAAAGAAGCTGTCAAAAAACAAGCTTTTCACGGTCTCGATAGCGGGCTTGAGAAGGGTGGGAAAGACAAGGCTTATCCTTGAGTCCCTTTCAAAGGAAGACATATACTTTTTCGTGAACAAGGACAAGCAGAGCGAAAGCCTGCTTAAAGAGTACGTGGAAATCCTGAAAAACAGGAAAATTCTAACTGAATTTGAAACAATAAGAAATTGGGACGGCTTCTTCAAGGTCTTGTTCGAGCGATTTAAAGGCATCCTGACTTTTGACGAGTTTCAGAACTTTATGTTTGTCGAAAAATCCGTCTACGGAACTTTGCAAAAATATATTGACCTGAATGAAAACAGGAAAGACTTGCTTATCATTTTCTCGGGCTCAACGGTCGGCTTGATTAAAAAGCTTTTTTCAGGTTCAAAAGAGCCCCTGTACGGAAGATTAAAAAGAAAACTTTCACTGAAGCCGCTTTCTTTCCGCGATGCATTGAAAATGTGTCGCGAGCTAAGATTCGACTTTGAAAGCTCGATAAAAGTTTATTCCATATTCGGAGGCTTTCCAAAATATTATGTGACTATGGAAGATGAAAATCTTCAAGGGGAGAGTTTTGAAAAGATACTGGAAAAATTGTTTTTTGTTGATAATGCGATTTTGGAAGACGAGGCAAGCCAAATACTATCGCTTGAATTTGGAAAAAGGTCAGGGATTTATTATGATATCCTCGCTTCAATATCGCAGGGAAACACCAAAATAAGTGAAGTGGCCTCATCCCTTGGAAAAAAAGAGACGGCATTGACAAGACAAATAGGCGAGCTTATAAAATATTTCGAGTTGGTAAAGATAGAAAAGCCTGTTACCGACGGCAAGAGCATGTTTCTTATTAATCACCCCCTCCTCAATTTCTGGTTCAGGTTTTTCTACAAGGAAATCTCAAGCTACAAAAGAAGGGAAAGTTGGCTTATAGACAAGACAAAAAACGATATCAACGCCTATCTTGGCAGGAGATTTGAAATCGTTTGCAGTGAATTTTTGGAACTGCAAAACCTTGGTTATGAAAAAATGGGAAAGTGGTGGGGGGCATACAGGGATATGCAATCCAATGAGCGAAAGGTCGCAGAGATTGATATTGTTGCCATAGACAGAAACAAAAAAGAAACCCTGTTTTGCGAGTGCAAGTGGCAGGACAATGTCAATGCTGAAAAAATTCTTGCAGAATTGAAGGAAAAAGCGAAATATGTGCAGTGGAATAATGGAAAGCGGACTGAATATTTTGCAATATTTGCAAAATCTTTCAAGGAAAAAATAAAAGAACCGAATCTGATTCTGTTTGACTTGAAAGACATGGAAAGGGGTTTTAACGAATAGCAAGGCTGCCGTCCGGGCTCATAAAAAGCAAAAAACTGTGTGTTTTATTTCTATGCATATAATTAATTTTATGCACAAAAGCTGTGCATAAGCTTTTAACAAAATAAATCGAAAAAATTTTTCAAGGCCTGCTTCTGTTGCTACGATTGTAGCTGCATTGATGTTACAAACGTAGCATCTCAGAACCCTACTCCATTATAATCGGCTCCATCATCTGCGCGGCAACGAAGTGCCTCTGCAAATCCGCGATAGCGCGCTCCATCTTTCGCAGCTTTCCTTCCATCAGTTTTAATTCCGGGAATGCCTCCAGCTTCTCGTCAAAGCCGCGCTCCCTCTCCGCCAGCTCCATGTTCCTTGATTCCCAGGTATGCAGGCTGTTCGCGAGGCTTTCCGCATATTTCGATTTCTCGTCCATGTATTTTTTCAATCCCTCCAAATCCTTCCAGACCTTGTCAAGGTCGGAATTGAGCGCGAACAACTTCAGCTTCTCTTCCGTCATCCTCTCGGCGCCGGCAACGGATTTCAGCTTGTCCAAGTCATATCTTGAAAGCTCTTCAACCTTTTTTGAGAATTTCTGGAAATCCGCCCTCGGCACAAGCGTCTTCATCTTCTCATCATATTCCTTCGCTAAATCATCCCTGAAAGATTCCGCCTTGTCCCCGATTTCTTTCATTTTTTCATCGATTTTAATTTCAGCCAGCCTTTTTTCAAAGTCAGGCTTGCTCACAACGTTCCTTTCCATCGCAGCCATTCTTTCTTCAAGCTCCCTCTTGATATTTTCCCCGTCGCTAGCAATCTTGTTTGCGACATCATTCATCTTTCTTGCGGCGTCGCTGATGTGCCTGTCTATTCCGGATTTTATTCCTGCCATGGTGTGCTGCATGGAATCCTTCATGCCATCTTTTTCTTCTGAGGAGAACTCCGCGAGCCTTGCGCCGATTCTTTCATCTACGGCTTTGTTTATTTCGCTCGCTTTCGGAACGCCCCTGATTTTATCGGACAATATTTTTTCCATATCGTTCCTTGACACAAACCTGCCTGATTCGTTTTCAATGTTTTTCAACAACTCGTTCATGCGCCTTTCCGTTTCGTTTTCCATACTCCTGATTTTCTCCTCCGCCGCCTTGTTGTCCGCGACGGATTTTTGCAGCGCCTGCATCATGCCTAATTTCCCGTCAACATATTTCTGCAGCACATCCATCCTGCTTTTCAGCTCCAGCAAGTCCTTCGCCGGCGCCTTGGATTCTCCGCCATTGGAAGAACCGCCCGAGGCGATGCTGTTCCTTATCGCCGCGACAGACTGCTTCAAGTCCTCGATGTCCGCGGAAAAATCCTTTTCTTGAAGGGATTCAATCCTGCGTTCCATCATGGAAATTTTTTTCTCGAGTCCGCCTGTTTCATTTTTTATTTGCGATTCGATGTTCCTGATTCTGTCCTCCATCCTGCCCTGCTGACTCGGCACGGCAGCCTCATGCGATTTATTCGCCTTTGCCTCCGGCTTCGCTCCCCTTCCCATTCCCGACATCGCGGCTTCGAGCTCGCCCGCGGATTCGCGCACCCCCATCGATACCACACCATTATCAGTGAATTTGATTTTGCGCCGATTTGATTGTTTTGCTTTTTTTTGCGTTTTCATCGTGCTGATTTTTTATCTGGGTTGAAAACCATTCTGCAAATAAAAATCATAAAAAAATCAGATGCGATGCTTTTCATTATTAGCGTTTTCTACTTCATCCTTTCGATAATTTTCTTTATCGAGCTTACGATTATTTTCACGCTATCTTCCGTCTCCTTCCTGAACGACTCGAAATCCTCCCTCATTTTTTTGATATCGTTTCTTGCCGCGATATCAGCGGTAGGCTTTGATGCACTGACAGAACCGCCGGAGGATGTGATGTCCCCGACCTTTTCCTCCAGCTTTTCAAAGCGGCTTTCAAGATTCTCCAGCGCGCCGCCTTCCAATACATTGCCTGTTCCTGCGGGCGGCGCGCGCGCTGCGAAACCGCCGGGCTCCATCTTCTCCGCAGCCTCCCTTATTTTTATCAAGTCAAGGTTCGCAACCATCTGCAGGTCCTCAACGCCTTCCAGCTTCTCCTCCACAGAGGCAACCCTCTGCTCCTGCTCCGGCGCGAGGCCGCCCTGCTGCATTCTCAGGGAAATGTTCTGGATTGCGGACTCGAGGCTCGCAAGCCTTTTCTCCGCCTGGAGAAAGGACGCCTTCTGCTTCTCATCAATCCTCCTGAGGTCGTCTTCAACGCTCATTATCTACACCGTCGCTTTTTATGCGAATGCCGGCTCAAGAAACCATTTTAATATAAATTTGTTTATTAATAAATCTGATAGCCTTGAGAAATAACGGTAGGGATTGATTTGGAAAAATACGCTAACGACAGCGCTTCTCTGCAAATGTTTTAACAGCCGTTCTGATTTTGGAATTCAAACCATAATGAACTCATCCCATATCCAGCTCCTCCCTCTTCGCGCCGAGAAACTCGATGTATTTCGCGAGCCTGACGGATTTTTTCGGCATTACCTTTATCTCCGCGTTTTCAAGAATCGCGGCGTCCCCGTCCTCAAGGTCTGCTATCACGGCCTTCGGCTGCAGCGAGACAAGGGTTCTGAACGCTGAAGGATCGCTTTTGCAGCTGCTGAAGAATATTACAGAACCGTTTACTCCGAACTTGGCATCGCTTTCGAGTATGCTTTCCCTGTCAAAAGATTTTACAGGTATCACGGGGACGCAGCCGTCCGCGCTTATCATCTCCAGCTCGCCGATCCTTGAGAATTTTTTCCTCAAGGCTTCCAGCTCGCCCCGCAGGTTCATTATCAAGCTTTCCCTTAACGCAATCTCCCTGCTTTCCATAATATTCTTTCTTGCGGATTCGCTTTTTTTCTTCTCCTCATCCATCAGCATTTTTTTCTGCGTTTCCAGAGAACGGACCCTTGACTCAAGTTTTTTCGAATAGTCCCCGGAGATTTTCAGGCTGCTCTCGAGCGATTTTATTCTTCTCATCAGGATTTTTGCAGGAATGTTCTTTTCCATGGAAATCACATCAGTATGGAATGAAATCATTATCAATCTGCACGAAAATCTTGCAGATTTTCGGCATGCCGAAAGCTCTGCTTTCGTGCAAGTTTGCAGGAACGCCGAAAATGGCGCTTATCGCAACGGCCAAACAGCAGTCTGATTTGTGAATACAATCCATATCGAACTCATTCCCATAATGAAGCAAATATTTATTATTGCAGAAATGCGGATAAATATCCATGTATCCGGAAGATGTGCTGACAAAAAGCAGAAGCGGAAGGACGGAAGTAAGAAGACTCTTGAAGAAGGGAAAGTTCATGCAGTACCAATATCTTGATGCGGAAACGGGAAAAATTGCCGAGAGCGGAAAAATAAAGCTGATGTTGAAAACCGGGAAGAACATTGAGTCGTTCTACCTGATACCGATAAGGGGGGAAAGATTCTTGATGGTCAAGCCGAAGGAGGAGGCAAACAAAAAAAGAAAAGTGTGGAACGGCAGGAAAGCGGTGGATTTGTTTTAGGATTTATTTGCAGCATAAAGAGTTTTGTTGTGCATGCTGGCTTGTGTTGCTCTCATTTCCCCCTTGATATATAATATTCGCAGATTTCAGTATTCATAGCATTCCCATTAACATAACAAACCCCTCCTTTTAAGCAGAGGTTATGCGCGCCTTCTCTCACATCACAGAGACTTGTGCACAATTGATCTTTCTTCTGATTATGATGAATCATAACGATAATGCGCCTCGAAACTATTTATCCTTATTCATAC
>DAIDAN010000038.1 GCA_027310605.1 Candidatus Aenigmatarchaeota archaeon
TTATGAACTTCGACTTGCTCGGAATCTGCTTTGATGAGACGCAGACCTGCAGGAAAGGCGCGGCGAAAGCGCCGGCGCTTATCAGGAAAAGTTTTTCAAAGCTTGAGACTTTTATTTCCGGAATCGACTTGGCGGAAAACGCTTTCATCAACGACTTGGGAAACATAAAGCCCGGAAATACGGATGAGATGATTAAGAAAGCTGAGGCGGTTCTAAAAGACGCAACAAACTTCCCGATAATTCTCGGCGGCGAGCATACTGTCAGCCTTGCAGGAATAAAAGCGCTGCCGCGGATAAAATCTTTTGTGAGTTTTGATGCGCATCCCGATTGCGAGAAGTCCGATAAACACGACAGCGTTGTCAGAAAAATCTGCAACACTATCGGAAAAAAGAATGTCTATCTTTACGGCACTCGTTGCCGCTCGAAAGAGGAAAATGAATTTGTAAATAAAAATAAAATTAATATCATCAAAAATATTTCAGAACTGAAAAAAATACCAGCCCCAATCTATCTGTCAGTTGATTTTGATATTCTCGATTCTTCCATCCTGCCGACAGTGGGCAATCCTGAACCTGACGGATTAAGTTTCAAAGAAGTTATGGAAGCTATAATAATTCTCGCGCCGAAACTCGCAGCCGTTGATTTCGTGGAATTCACGCCGCTCGGAATAAAACCGCTTGACGAAATCTGCGCGATGGTTGCGGGAAAAATCATTTACGGAACGATGGCGGAGATTGTGAAAGCGAGAGGGAAATAATTATTTTAATATTATCGGTTTTGAGACTGTAACCAATATCGCGCCCTTTGCTGGCAAACCCCTGTTCTCCGGTATTTTTTCAACAAACTCTTTCCATTTTCCTGTTGCAAAATATTTGGCGCTGCCAACCAATTTACAGCCTTTTCCATTTTTATCGCAGACAGCAATGCAAACATTGTTGTTTTTCTCAAGATTTTCTTTTGTCTGCTTCATGTAATTGTCGGTAATGATAATCTTGTCGGGAGAAACGACCTTGACAGCAGCCACATAAATGACATTAGGCTTATTGCCGTCCGCTGTCGCAAAAGCGACAGGGTTTTCTTCAATCATTTTTTTTGCTTCAGGAGTTATTTCAGCCATACTTGAGAATTGGTTTGTTTGCTTATAAAAATTTCTAGAACTGTCCAAGAAAATGAAATAAAGCAAAAAATAAATAAAATTCTAAAAGATTAGAACATTCCCGCAGGCGCAGCCTGCGCCTCCGGCGCTTCCTCCGGCATACTCGGGGTCGTGAAGTGCTTTATTATCACGACATCGCTGATGTTGTCCACATACTGGTAAGGCACTACAACGCCTTTCTTCCCGCCCACCATGTTCGCGAGGAACGAGCCCTTCGCAGCCTCTATCACGAGCGAGCGCACGCGGAACTTGGCGAGGTTTATGTCCATGTCTATGACCTTGCCGCAGTACGCGCCCCTGTTCGTGAAAACATCCTTGCCGAACATCTCGGAAAGCTCCTTTACGGTTACTGCCATACAAACCACCTTTTTTATCATCAATTATTTGTTTTCTAATGGGTGCGCAAATATATAAACTTGAGCGGCTGCGCCCGGATGGCAGAAATTTCGGGAAATTTATTGTGAAATCACGATATGAATCGAATTCGCAAAATCGGAACGGCATTTTGGACGTTTGACAAAGGCGCTGTTATTAGCGTTTTTTTCAGCTCACTCTGTATCGGAGGAAACATTAAATAGGTTTTAAACGGAATAGTTATTGTTTTCGCACAGAAAAAATTTTATGCTGAGGTAGCCAATCACCCTTTTTTGGCTGCGCCAAAAAAGCGCGACCGGAAGGGTGGGTAATGCGGTACGGCGCTAACCCTTTTTTGCTGGCGCAAAAAAGCGTTAACGGAAAAGGGGCGAACGCCTGCTAAGCTAGTTCCCGCAAGGGATCGTGGGTGAGCCTTTTTCTCTTTAGTCCGAGCGCGCAAAGAGAAAAACGCTCAATCGAAAAAGAGAAATTTGGGAAAAAGGCTCCGCGAGTTCGAATAATGGGATAGGGAAAGAAAACCCTTACGTTAATCTCGAGAGGAAGAGGTTACCGTAAGGGGAAACCTTAGGTTTCCCCTTGGTCCCATCCTCAGCGCCAATAATTTTCGTGATTCGATGAAGACCATCTATGTCTGCTGCCCGCAGAATTTCGCGGCTATGGAAACACTTTCGAGGGTGATGGGTCTTGACACGCTCCCGCTTGTTCCGCACCTGGTCTTTTCCGGGTTCGAGCAGAAGTTCGGGAGGAAATACGCGGATATGTGCAGGTTAAGACTTCTGGAGAAATGCGAGGAAGTCTGGCTGCTCACCTCGCACATTTCGCCTGAAATGAAAGAAGAACTGAAACACGCAAGGAAAAATAATATCCCCGTAATGAGCAAATGGGAGGAAATACTGAAGCAGGAGGAGGCGAAGTTGAAGGCGAAAATATGACTCGTGCATTATGATTCAATTCAGAATCGGAACGGCTGCCAGATTTTTTTTACAGAAGCGCTCATATCGGCGTTCCCGCAAATCAAGTCGTAATGTTATCGGCGTTACTGAAATTCGATTCGTAATGTTGCAAATTGATTGATAATATTTTTCATTCCGTAAAACGGGCCGGTGGTCTAGCGCAGCTTTTTTCTTTCCCGAAAGAAAAAATTTGCATCAAAAAAGAAAGGGATTGAACTTGAAGAAAGCTGCAGAAATTGGTTATGACGCCAAGTCAGTATGTATGATTTATTTTCGTACTGGCGCGGACCCCTTACAAGGTGGATTTTGCTTTATCGGCAACCACATATCGACAGTTCGAATCTGTCTCGGCCCACCAAATTCAAGCATTTAAAGATTGGCTTTGATTGTTTGTTATGAGCTACAACAAGGTTTACGGTCCACTGGATTTTGGAAAATCTCCGTTATTGCTTGGTTTCCGCAGAAGTTTTTATTTGGATGAAAAAAGAGGCGAAACAAAAATACCGATAGAAGATATTCTTGATACTTCAAGAATGGAGCGGACAGGCAAAGATAAAGATATGATGAGAACCCAAGAGTTGGGAACGCCAACTTACTGGAGAGCTAACAGGAAATTTCTCAAACTATATTCTGAAAAAGACAAGCCGTTAAATACAAGAATCGACAGGAGAAGCATGAAAAACATACCTATTGGCTTGCTTCGAAGTATTAGCGAAGAGACTGACGTTATAATAATCAAAAAAGGATTATTCAGAAAAGAAAAAATAGTTAAAAGAGAAAGATGGGAGTTTAACAGAGAAACTCAAAAGAAAAAGATTATAATAGAGAGACCATCCTACTATTTTGATTATGAAATTCTTGGAACGGCTGACATATATTGGTTCACTTAAATATTTTCAAATAGAAGTTATTCTATGCGTCTCGTTGAGAAATACCGGCCGAAGAGCCTGAAGGAAGTGCTGGGACAGGAGCTTGCGAAAAAGGAGATACTCTCTTTTCTTGCGGAATGGAAGCAGGGAAAGGCGCTCCTCCTGCACGGCAGTCCCGGCTCCGGAAAGACCTCTTTCGTTGAGGCGCTCGCGAAGGAAAAGAACCTTGACCTGCTCGAGCTGAACGCCTCCGACATCAGGACGGAGGAGGCGATTGAAAAAGTTCTCGGACAGGCGATAAGACAGAAATCTCTTTTCAGGAAAGGAAAAATAATCCTTCTTGACGAGGTTGACGGCCTCGCTTCCATAGATAAGTCAACTGCTGCGGTGAACAGGATAATAAGGGAGAGCAGGTTTCCCGTGATTCTCACGGCGAACAACGCGTACGAGAAAAAGCTCCAGAGCATAAGGCAGAACTGCAGGCTTGTCCAGTTCAAGAAAGTTAATTCGCTCACTTTGGAAAAAAGGCTGAAGGAGATTTGCAAGATTGAAGGAATACCGATAGATGATTTGAAAATAAAGACGCTTGCAAAGACCGCGGACGGCGACATCCGCGCCGCGCTCACGGATTTGGAAAGTTTGACTGAAGACGCGGACACGGAAATCGGGTTCCGCGAAAAGGAAAAAAACATTTTCGAGGTGCTTAAAATAATCTTCAAGAGCAGGAGCGTGGAAAACGCGAGGCAGGCGATAAGGGAGTGTGACAAGCCGCTTGAGGAAGTGATGTGGTGGCTGGAGCAGAACATTCCGCTCGAGTACGAGAAGCCGGAAGAGGTTGCGCAAGCTTTGGAGCTCGTGGCGCAGGCCGACCTTTTCAGGAGCAGGATAATAAAAAACCAAAACTACAGGTTTTACGTCTACATAAACGACCTTCTTGCCGCGGTCTCGCTCGCGAAGGAAAAGCCCTACTACAAGTTCAGCCCTTACAGGCCTCCGCAGCGCCTGCTTGTTTTGGGCAGCACAAAAGGCGAGCGCGCGGAGACGAAGGAGATTCTGGAAAAGCTGGGAAAACAACTTCACTGCTCGAGAAAAATCATAAGGAACGAGTATCTGCCTTACCTGAAGATTTTGCACGGCGGGAAAGTGCTGGAGAAGGTATAAAATTTCGTGATGTTATGCAAGACATTGTTATCAGAAAAATAAAAAAGCTAGACATTAATGATGTGATAAAAATTGGAACAGCAGAATTGAAATCTTCTGCGAATGAGATAAAGGAAGGAATAAAAACAGCAGCAAATTATCAGACATCAAAAACATTCGTTGCGCTTAAAGACGAAAAAATAATTGGGTTTGCGACAATCTGGTGGGAAGCGAAGGCTTGCAAAATTGGATATATAGCTATAAAGAAGAATGAACAGAATAAGGGAATTGGCACAGCAATTATAAAACATATCGAGAATTTTTGCAGGAAAAGAAAATTAAAAATGCTTCATACTTCAACGCAACCAGACAACGAGAAAGCAATAAATTTTTACAGATATAATAAATTCAAGAAAACAGGGTATAGGAAAGATGTTTTTGAAAAAGGAGTTAACGAGATTTACTTCACAAAATACTTATAGCTGAAAAAAATATGGAAAATAGACAAGTCTAAAATAAAATTCTAAAAATTCAGCTTCTTCACATAGCCCTTGCGCTTGAGCCAGTTCGCCTGAGTGCTCGTATATCTCCAGACAATGTCCGCGCGCTCGTTCGACTGCACTTTCCATGGCTCCACCATCACGAGGTCGCCGAGCCTTATCCAGACGCTCTTCTTCATCTTTCCCGGAATCCTGCAGATGCGCGTGAAGCCGTCCTCGCACTCAACCCTTATCCTGCCAGCGCCGAGCGCCTCGACAGCGATACCGAGAATCTCCCCGCTTCTCGGAATTCTCACCCTCGCTATCTCCGCCTGCTCCTTGTCAACATATTCCACCATATTATCACTTGAATTCATCAATACGAATCAGTTTGAAGGACGCTGATAACGCGCCGCTGCAAATAATTTAACAGCTGTTCCGATTTTTGAATTAGATTCGTAATGAGCCGTCCTGATTTTTGGAATTCATTCCATATCGTTTGCGTATCGTAATTTAATTTAAAACGAACGGTTATAAGCATTATTTTTGTAAAAATAATTCACAATTTCCTTATCAGCACGAACTTCCTGTGCACGTCCCTGCCGTCGATCTTCGTTACAATCTTCGAGCTCTTTTTCATTTCGGATGCCGGGAATCTTGCCCTTATCATTTTCGCAGCGGAATCCACGGCAAGCCTGTTCCCGAGTTTCATGT
>DAIDAN010000039.1 GCA_027310605.1 Candidatus Aenigmatarchaeota archaeon
CTCCCTAAGAAAGGTTGGCGAGCAGGAACACGGTGTAGCCGATCGCCACGAGGACGAGCGAGTGGCGCAGCCCCGCGAGCACCGAGCCCTCGGACATCTTTCCGATCGCCACTCCGGAGAAAAGCCCCTGTATGATGATGAGGCTGCCGAAAAGGTCCCTGTATGTTTTTATGATATCCGCGGAGTTTGCGGGAGCCCCGGTTTCGGCAACGCCTATGCCGCCGATCAATGTTGGCATGAGGAATTTTTGCAAGCCTATTATCACGCCGAGGAAGATGAAAAATATCGTGTATCCCGTGAGCATCTGCGCAAAAATATGGGACGACCTCTCTTGTTTTATCTTGTCTATCTCCGTTATGCTTTTCGCGACAGCCTCCATCACGCTCTGGATGTTGCCGCCGCCCCTATGAGTCTCGATTATAGTCGAGACAGTCCTCTTCATCACGCCGCTGCCGGAGCGCTCCGCGAACTTCTCGAGTATCTCCTCGAAGGGCACGCCCCATTCTATCTGCATCGCTATCTTCTTCGCGTCGGGCGTGAGCGCGCCGTACTCGTTCCTCTTGGTGTTCTTGATTGCCTGCGGAAGCGTCATTCCCGCGGCAAGCGCGTCCGAGATGTCCCTCAGGAAATCGGGGAATCTCGACTCTATCTCCTTGGAGTGCGCGTATTCCTCGTACATCAGTATCAAGGACGGGCCCATGATTACCGCCGCAACCACGAGGCTCAGCGTGGTGAAAACCTGCGAGTTCGAGATGAAGAAGGCGAAGTTTACTGCGAGAATCGCGATTCCCGCGGCTATGGAGGCAGCCACTACAAGCTTCGTCTTCCGCGTCTTTCCGAAAATTTTTTCAATTGTCCTGCCGTAATCCATAAAAATCACGAATTACCAATCAGTTTCGGTTGCAAGTGCCTTGATGGCCGTCTTGATTTTGTGATTTCGATTGATAATGAAAAGCCGTTCTATTTTTTGCAATTCATATTTTTGTAATTCAAATCATAATGTAATCATAACTCCGGCTGCGTGAGGTGAACGAAAAGTATGAAGATGATGTTCACGGCAGGTATCAGCAGGTAGATTCCCAAATCCATGATTCCAAGCCTGTAAGTTCCCGCAAAAAAGTCGCCGCTCCCCGTTATCTGTATCCCCATCAGCTCGCCGCCTATCATGCTCATTATCGCGAGTATCGCTATCAGGAACAGCGGCGCCATTATCATGATCGCGGTGTAAAAGTCCGCGTAAGTCGAGAGCACTTCAAGATATTTCTCCCTTTTTATCCTGTACTCGAACAGCGCCTTGTCGGATTGCGCTTTCAGGAAAGACTTCAGGCTGCCGCCGGTCTCTATCACCGAGACCATGCCGTCAAGAAAATCCTTGAAAGCGGGCGAGGGGGTGCGCTTGGAGACTTCCTTTATCGAGGTGACCACATCGAGCCCGAACGCCTCGATGTTCCTGACTATCTTCTCCGCCTCGTCGGAAAGACTCCCGTAATCGCCGAATCCCGTGAGCAGCCTGAACATCACGGAGGGCGGAACCCCGCTGCTTGCTATCGCGGACATGTGGTTTATCGCGAACGGCATGTTCGCTTCAATGCTCCTCTTCCTGCTGCCCGCCTCAGATATGGGATAAAGATAGCCCATGGCAAAGACCGCGGCTGCAACGCCCGCGGATGCGGCAAGGCTGTAAAGGATGGAGGGGAAAAAATCCGCTTTCAAGACGGCAAGGAAAAGTATGAGCGAGGCGAAAAAACCAGCAGCGAATCCCGAGGATGAGAGGAAAAAAATCAGCGAGACATAGGTGCGGAAAAGGATTTTCATGTCGGATTCGGAAACGGCTTTCCTGACGGGCTCGAAATTCGAGGAATACCTGTCGGCGTATTTCCCGAAGAGCCTGACTCCGAGGGCTTTTATCTCCGCATGCCCGTCCTTCTTCTCGCGCTTTTGCGGCGCTCCTTCTTTTTGGGCTTCGCTTTTCTTGGCAGCCATAGCGATAAATTGAGAAATCTGTTATATAATGTTTTTCTAATATGCACAAAAACGCTTTGCGTTTTTGGCATGCCGAAAATCTTTCAGATTTTCGTGCATGGTTTGAACATCCAAAATCAGGACGGCTCATTATCGCTTGAGCTGAATTGTCAGAACGGCCGTTAAATGTTTTGTCGCAACGCTGTTGCCGTTTCCATAATCTGATTCGTATTTCTATTGCTACAATCCGCCCGCGTAAGCTTCCTCGTTCGGGTAGACCACCAAGCCCTTGTGGGTTATGCGATAGGGGTGCAGCTTTTGCGAGTGGTCGGAGCCGCGCAGCTTCCAGACCGCCAGGCTGCGGCTGTACTGCGAGTCAGCGCGCGTGTAATAAAGCACGATGACTCCGTCCGCCACGAACTCCTCCACGCCGAAGCGCGACAGGTTCTTCTGCTCCGCGAGAATCTCCGAAAGCATCAGAGTGGTGCAGCCGAGCCTGTGCAGGACAGTGCTAAGACCGAAGATTATCTTCCTTATTTCCGGGACATCCCGCACATACATCCCGAGCGCGGATATCGAGTCTATGACCACGCGTCTTGCCTTTGTTTTTCTTATCGCGTTCTCGAGCATTTCTATTATGTCCTCCACATGGTAGGGGTCGTATTTCACGAAAAAAACTTTTCCCTTCCTTTCCAGATCCTCGAAGTCCCAGCCGAAGATTTTCGCGTTCGCCTTCAGGCTTTCCGGCGTCTCCTCGAATGTCACATATATCGAGCTTTCGCCTTCCTGCGCGCCGTTGTAAATGAACTGCAGCGCCAGCAAAGTCTTTCCCGTGCCGCATGTCCCGGTCAGAAGAGTTAGTGAGCCCTTCGGTATCCCCCCGGAAAGCAGCTCGTCCAGCCCGGGCACGCCCGTACTCACGCGATTCTCTTTCCCGCTCTCCTTTTTTTCAGGCATCGATATCACTTCAATATGGATTGTTTTCATTTGCGCCAAATAGGCGTTTCGCCATTAAATCGCATTTGCGTTTCTGGAATTTTTCGTATTGATTTCACTTCAAACATTACGAATTGGTTTTTCATTTTCGCCATCAGAATTTTTTGCGAGGTTTTATTTTCAAATTATGGCTTGAATGCAACAAATGCAATATTTTTTATATGCGCAACATTATTTCTAAATTTATTGACCAATCCCGCATATTAACCTAATCAATCCCCGCCTGCCTCAAAACTTTTTCCGGGTTCTTGTGATAATCGGAAAGCACTTCCGCGACGCGGATGTAGTTCGTTATCCCCTGCTTCCGCATCCACTCGAGCACCTTCTTCCTGCGCTCCATCTCCAGCCTTAGCTGCTCCAGCGAGGTCCCCTTGCTCTTGGAAATCTTCTGGAACATAATCGCGGACTCGTTGAACTGAAAGCTGTCCGAGGAGGGCAGCCAGGCGAAAACCTTGTTCGTGTTCGCGGTGCCCGTGACACTGTCCAGCGATTCAATCTCCGAGATCTCCTTCACGCGGCGCGCGGACTTGTTTATCTCCCGCGCGTGCACCATTATTATTATCATGTCTAGCGTCTCGATGAGGCTCGGCGAAAGCTCGATCGGCGGCGTCTCAAGCCTGTGTATCACATCGTCCACTTTGCCGGCGTGCATCGTGCCGATGGAAGGATGGCCCGCAGCCATTCCCTGGAACATCACATAAGCCTCCGCGCCCCGCACCTCCCCGACTATCACATAGTCAGGGTTCTGCCTGAAGCTCTCCTTGAGCAGGTCGAACATCGTGACCTCGCCGTATTTTCCTTCCGCGGTGGCTGCGCCAAACCCCACCCTCGAGGCCGAAGGTATCCAGTTCTCGTGCGGCAGCTGCAATTCCCGCGTGTCCTCTATCGAGATAATTTTAGACTCGCGCGGTATGAAGATGGAAAGCGCATTCAGGAACGAGGTCTTGCCCGTGGCAACGCCCCCGCATATCAGAATGGATGCGCCGTTCTCCACGGCCAGCCAGAGATACGCGAGCATCTCCGAGTCCGCGGTGCCGTTTTCAAGCATGTCAATCGGCGAGAACGGCTCCTCCGCGAATTTCCTTATCGAGAAAGTGGGGCCGCGTGTTGTGACATCCCCGGCGAGCGAGGCCTGCACCCGTGAGCCGTCCGGCAGGGTCCCGTCAAGCAGGGGCTCCGCATAGCTTATGTAGCGGTTGCATCTCTCTGAAAGCTTCACCACGAAATCCCGCAATATTTCCAAATCGCTGAAGACTATGTTCGTGCGGAGCGAGCCGAACTTCTTGTGCACCACATAAAGCGGCACCCCGATGCCGTCGCAGCCTATGTCCTCTATGTTCGGGTCATGCATGAGCGGCTCTATCTCGTTGAGCCCCACGAAATTCCTGTACACACGGTACAGCAGCCTTATGTACTGCCCCCTCGTGAGGGCGAGTCCGTATTCGGAAATTATCCTGCGCATGAACCCTTCCACATAATTTACCGCAAATTCCGGGCTTTTTATCGCGGAAAGCTCCACATCCACAACCTCCATCAGCCCCTTTATTATTTTCGAGTATGTTTCCATGTCCTTTTTTCCGAGCTCGGGCTCCATCACATTGTAAACCAGCTCCCTGCCCTTTTCGCTCCAGGAAATTCTCGCGTACGCGTAAGGCTCGAGAAGCGGGTATCGCACATCGATATGCGAAGGGTCGGCGTCCTTGCTGACTGATAT
Organism: Candidatus Aenigmatarchaeota archaeon; assembly: GCA_027310605.1. Lineage (GTDB taxonomy): Archaea > Aenigmatarchaeota > Aenigmatarchaeia > Aenigmatarchaeales > DAIDAN01 > DAIDAN01. The sequence goes on from DAIDAN010000039.1 coordinate 4,673, forward strand.
CAGGCGCTTCGGTTCCCTTATCACGAAGCCTTCCGGCTGCGCGATTTTCTGATTCGTCCTCACAAGCGCGCCGCGCAGGCTTTTCAGCTTTTCAAGAATAGACGGCGTTTTCCGCTGCCCTGCTTTCGAAGCATTTGCAATTTCCGCGGCAGGCAGCGGCTGCATGGGATGCCCGTCCGCTTCCGCCTGCTTTTCCTCCCTTTTTTTGAAAAGCATTTGTATCACTTTATGTCAAAAAACAAAATGTATAATTTAATCAAAATGGAAAAAATAAAAAATCATTACGAGTGAATTACAATACGAACCAATTGCAGGAACGCTTATCGGATTGTTTTGAAGCAACAACCGAATCAGCGTTCCTGACTTCAATCCATAATCCTTACTGGTTGTATAATCTGCACAAGCAGCAATATTCCATGCTTGTTAAAGCTATTGATTGTACCTCTGCAGCATGTGCTTTTTCCTCGCGGTCTTGCCGCGCTGCACTATGCCGTGCATCCTCGCGCAGGAAGGGCAGGCGTATATCTTTTGGGAAAAGACATGTATCTGGCTGCGGTCAACCTCCTGCAGCAGTCCCGGGTCGGTAATCCTGAAACCGCGCGTCTTCGTGAAGGTCTTGTACCTCGGCACCTTCCTGCCGCAGTATCCGCATATCACAGTTTGCTCGTGCCCGCGCGTCTTCGTGTGCACATATTTTCTCGTGAACGGAGCTCCGCTTACCGGCATGATAAACACCTCTTGAATATTTTTGGCAAAGCCTTTAATCGTATTTGAGAAAGTCGGAATATATATGTTTTCAAATTACGGCTTGAATATGCGCGAAAAGCTCCGCTTTTCGGCATGCACGCGAACGGAGTTCGCGGCTACGCCAAAAACTGAAAGTTTTTGTGCGTGCCGAAAATGCATAGCATTTTCGTGCACATT
>DAIDAN010000003.1 GCA_027310605.1 Candidatus Aenigmatarchaeota archaeon
CTCTAAAGGCTGATTCAGAACGACTATACAAATGAATTTTGAACTTTTACGGAAAGGGGGAGGGGCAAAGCCGTAAAAAGTAATGAACTAAGTTCTTTATTATATATTTATTTTTTATTTATTTTCACAAGAATGTGGAAGGCGTGGACTTGCGAGGCCATAGGAATCAATCTATTAATTTTATTCTAATGCTTGTTTTTGATTTTGGAACAATATTATTCCAAATATCTGAAAGAGATTTATGTATTTTGTCATCATAGGAAGGTTTATGTTCGATATTTATTTCTTCTGGCGTTGCAGTTACGGTTCCTAGATGTTTTAGTCCTTCATAGATATTCCATTCAACTTTTTTGAACTCAGGCAAGCCATAATTATAAGTCTTAATATTTTCCTGCATAAGGGTGATAAATCTTAAAAATTCAGAATTCTTCATTCTGTAAGTGCTTTCGATTGAGCCTGAATGTATATCTTCTTCAAACTTGAAATATTCATTCATTAATTCCGAAACCTTCTTCTCACCATCCAAGCCTGTATGAAAAAGTCCGAGCCCAACGGTTACTGTAGCGATAGTATTATCAGGCAAGAATCGAATTATTTGTTTTAATTTTTCGTATCCGTCTACTGACTCGCATTTCATTTATTCTCACTTCTTCTCGACCAGCTTCGCGTTTATCAAGCCGTGCTGGCCGGGCCTCGATGTGACGCGCGCCAGCCCGAGTTCCGTCTCGATGACCGCGCCTTTCGTGATTATGTTCATTCGCACGAAGTTCGGGTTCGCCGCGTTTTCCTTCACGGTTATTATCTTCGCGACTTTTCCGACAGGAAAAACAATCGCCTTGTCCGCCTGCAGCACGCGCACCTTGCGGTTGCCGCCCTGCGTCCTCAGGATTTTTTTCGCGGAAGGCGCAAGCTTCACGGGATGGAAGTCGCCCGCAAGCTCGTAAACCTTCTTCTTCCTGCTCTTGTGGTAGGCTCCGCCTGAAGCTTTCTTGTTGCTTTTCGTTTGAGCGCGCATAATTGCCACCGTTATGGATTCAGTTTCATTTACGCTATCTTGATTCTTTTCGCAAGCCTTATTTCTTTTTCACCGATTATCGCTCGTATCAATCTATCTCGCGTAATCCTTATAAATGTTTGCTTCCGATTTTTTAACAATATCGAATCAAGCTTAAATATCCATTCGTTCAAAATTCCTAAAGCGATTCATATGAACTGCGCTCAAGCAGCTATAATATTTTCCCGCACGAAAACTTCGTTTTCGGCGCCGCCAAAAAGCGGAGCTTTTTGTGCGTGTTAAGAGGTAATGCCATGAACAATTCGAGACCCATCGATGTGCTGGAGAAAGCGCGCGGGAAGAAGGTCATAGTCAGGCTGAAGAACGGCTCGGACATTACGGGCGCGCTCCAGGCTTTCGACCTGCACCTGAACATCTGGCTCGAGGGCGCGGAGGAAAGCAGGAACGGCACATCAACGAAGCTGGGCTCCGTTCTGGTTCGCGGCGACACGATTATCCTGATATCGCCTGAGTAAGCGCATTTTTATTGGGGGTGATTTGAATTATTTATTCTTCTAAAAAGATGAATTCTTCCGGAAAATCTGGAAGAAAAGAAAAAGCTATCGCAGCAACGCTCAAATCGTTAGATGACCTGGATAAAGAGATGTTTTTTCCTGACGGGAGATTAAGACCAAAATATGCAAAAAATTGCGAAGAGTTGCACAGGCAACTAACTTATATGTCTCCGTCTGATTGGCTCAAGCAATTTACAATATAATAAAAAAATAGGCAAATCTTTTCCAACTTTCTGGACGGACTTTATTAATTCTTCAGAGGGATTTTTCATTTCAAACCAATATCAGCACAGATACGAAAAAATCGCGCATTAAAATGAAACTATTTAAACATTAACAGATATTGAAACCATACTAATTGTTGAAGTGATTCCCATGAAAGGCGGCCCGAGTTTTGGAAAGCACAACAAGACCTCGCACATGCGCTGCAGGCGCTGCGGCCGCCATTCCTATCACATGAACCAGAAGCGCTGCTCCGCCTGCGGCTTCCCCGATGCTCGGCTGAGGAAGTTCGCCTGGCAGAACAAGACTGTGACGAGAAGGAGGAAGAAGTAAGCCTTTTTCTTTCTTGGTATTGAACTTGTAAGAAAGAAAAACCCTTGGGAAAAAGAAAGAATTAATTCGTATAAGAATATCCTTCAGAAGATTCTCTAATCCATAAAACAAACCTTATTATAAGAAATGCTATGGGAAGGACTAAATAGAGAATTATATCAAAAAATCCTAATAATCCAGACTTCAAAAATATAAATGAGCCAAACAGCCAACCAAATGTATAGATAATTCCCCAAGACCTCATTTCAGCAATTAAAACAACAATTGGAAGAATAACAACTAAATTTAAGATAATTAAAGCATATGAAGGCAAGAAACTACTTTTTGCCAAAGTATCAATAAATAGCGATGTAATAATACCGCTTATTATCTCTTCAACTGCCCCTTTGATACCTCCTTCGGGATTATTCATATTATATCTTTACATTTATAATTTAAAAATATTATTTATGCAAGATTCTTATTTGTCTAATTTCTTTTTTGATAAATCCAATTCAACCATAGGTATTATTCCTTCAGGTTCTTCTGGGTACATTTGGCAGTTCAATTCAAATGAGAATCCCAGCAGCTTGAAATTGTTTTTGTTAAGAACATTCTTTATATGTTCATAGAGTGTATCAAATACAAGTTTGTAGTATGAATGTATTTCTGATATCCTCAACATATGATTTGCAAGAATAGGGCTTCTAATCTTTAGCCAAGTAACAGTATCAGAGACTTTGTCATGCAAACTCAAATAAACGCCTTCAAAGTCATTCTGAAAAAGATTGTGGTTCAGAATTAGCTTTCTTATTTTTTCCAATTCTTTCTCTTTAGGTATTGGAGAAACAATAATGTACCAAGTTATGCCTCTTCCTTTCATCAACACTTCTTTATGATGTTTGAACATAGTTTTAGATATTTTTTCAATTATATATTCTTTAATTGTTTCAGAACATATTCAATATATGTCATAATTATAATTCCAACAGCCATAATAACAGTTGTTATAACACCAGTCATAATTCCTGTTATAATCCCTTCTATGATTCCAAATAAGATTCCTGCTGCAACGCCACCTATAATTCCTGTTATGATTCCAACTATAGTTCCATATTTGAACGCTGTTTTGAGCAATGATATATTTGCTTCTTTGAATGTTTTTTCTTTCTTCAAAACAATCACCTTAAAAAATAATAGTTGGTGGGCCCAACGGGATTTTCTTCCCGATTCGAATTCGCGAGCTTCTTGAGTTTCTTTTTGAACCCAAGGGCCTTTTTCTTTTCTAAAGAAAAAGGGGCTTCCCGCGGCATTTACCGGCATTCGCTCTCGGTTTTACTCATCGAAAGACAAGTCTTTCTTGTGCGGCTCTGAAATCTTTCGTAAAGAGCCGAGCGCTCTACCAGACTCCTCAAGCCATTTTCCGCAAGCGCTTTTTGCAAGCTCAATACAGAAAAGGGCTTACTGAGCTATGAGCCCATCAGGAAGAAGTATGATAGGAAGAATTTAAATGCTTTCATAATTATGACTTGAATTCAAAATTCAGGACGGCTGTTAAAGCGTTCCATCGCGCGCTGTTATTAGCGTATTCTTTTCAATTCATTCCGTATTGGGTTGTTTTATATATTGAACGACTGTTCGATTAATTGTTAACCTTCTCAAAACCTTTATTTGTTTTCTTTTCCCATATTTTCTTATGTCCGACACGGAACAGATAATCCGCAAGCACGCGCTCGCGAACGCGGTGCAGTTCTGCGGGAAAGCGGAGATAGGCTCGGTAATCGGGAAAGCGATAGCCGAGAAGCCGGAGCTGAAGGCGGACATGAACGCGCTGAAGCAGAAGGTTGCGAAAACAGTTTCAGAAGTGAACGCGCTTAATCCCGAAGAGCAGAAAAAAGAACTGGAAAAGACAGGCTGGCAGAAGATTGAAAAGGAGCAGAGAACCGGATTGCCTCCGCTGCCCGGCGCGGAAAAGGGAAAAGTAATAATGAGGATGGCGCCGAACCCGAACGGGCCGTTCCATATCGGCCACGCGAGAATGGTAATCCTGAACGACGAGTACGCAAAAATGTACAAGGGAAAATTAATTTTGCGCTTCGATGATACAGACCCGAAGAACCCGAACAAGGTTCCGATGAAGGAGGCGTACAAGTGGATGGAAGAGGACTTGGAATGGCTCGGGGTAAGATATGGAAAAGTTTTCAGGGCTTCCTCCCGTCTCCCTGTTTATTACAAACATTTTAAAAATCTTCTCGAAACCGAAAGCGCCTATGTCTGCACCTGCGGGCAGGAGGAATGGAGCAGGCTGGTCAGGAACGAGAGAAAGGAATGTCCCTGCAAGAGCTTGAGCACAGAAGAAAATCTCAAGCGATGGAAGGATATGCTCTCGCACAAGTTGAAGGAAGGGCAGGCGGTCGGAAGGATAAAAACCGACATGGAAAAAATATCAGACCCCGCAGTAATTGATTGGGTCGCGTTCAGGATTGTTGACAAGCCGGAGCATCCTTTTGCGGGAAAGCCGCCGAAAAAAGTCTGGCCGATGCTCGACTTTGCTTCCGCTATAGATGATTACGAGTTTGGAATCACTCACATAGTGCGCGGAAAAGATTTGGCGGTTTCCGAGGCGCGCCAGAAAATACTTTACGGACATACGGGCTGGAAGTATCCCATAACAAGGGTTTATGGAAAGTTTATGACAACGGAAGAAATGATTCTCTCGAAGAGCAAGATAGCTGAGGGAATAAAATCTGGGAAATTCTCCGGCTGGGACGACCCGCGTCTTGTAATGTTGAGAGCTTTCAGGAAGAGGGGAATCCTGCCGGAGGCGATAAGAAACTATATTTTGGGCTTGGGATTCGGCGAGTCTGAAACCACGGTTGACTTGGAGATTCTTTATTCGGAAAACCGCAAGCTCATAGACAAGACTTCCAACAGGTATTTTTTCGTTGCCGAGCCCGTTGAGATTGGGCTTGACAAATTATTGACAAAGATTGTGAAGGCGCCGCTCTATCCCGGCGGGAAAAAATTCAGGAAAATTCCGGCGAGCAAAAAAATATTTATAGAGAAGCAGGACTATGCCGCAAACCTCGGGAAGGAGGCGAGGCTTATGCATTTCTGCAACATTGTTGTTGGAAAAAAATCAACGGTCACGGGAACGGAATTGAAGAACATTCCAAAGCTGCATTGGGTTTCAAAGGGCGCGGTAAAAACAAAACTCGTGATGCCTGACGGGAAAATAATCTCGGGGCTTGCGGAGCCGTCTGCCGCGAATGTGAGGGCGGGTCAAATTGTGCAGTTCGAGCGCATCGGGTTCGCGCGCTGCTTCAGGAAAGGACTGTTCTATTTCGCGCACAAGTAAGATTTAAATAATTTTTCTTTCATCTAAATCTATGATCGAGTTTGAGATGCCAAAGAAAACTGATAAAGAAAGATATGAAAAGTTCAAGGAAGCGCTGGAAGAGTCCGACATACCTTTTGGAGAAACCTTTTCTCTGGATATCGAAGAAGGATGCATTTTGAATCTCGCAAAAAGAAAAGTGGAATTCCGGAATAGTCAAATGTATTTTGGATGTGTTGCGAATCCGCCGCAGTTTTCATGCTGGACTATCGGTGACGGCATGCAAATAGCATATAAACGGAAAATGCATTCCCATGCAAAAAAAGACGGATTTTTCAAAAACGGAGTACCTGTCGTTTCCGAGATAACAAAAGCCTTAAGCGTGCCGAAAAAATATTATGAAACAATATGGTTTGAAAAGTTATCGCCGAAATATGAAAAAATAAAAATTTTCTCGGACGTTGAAAGCTGGAAGTTTGCATTCAATGATTGTGAAATCGTCAGGGATAAAAAAGAAGACGGCGGTAATATAAAATATGCTGTAGCTGTCTTACTGGACTTTTATCAATCAAACAAACTTTAAATAGGTTATAGGCTAAGTTTAAATCAAAATAGAATACGAACCGACAAATAATAAAAATTGGGTGATGAGTTATGGCAAAAATAGAGTATCCGCAAGGCTTTCAGGAAAAAGTCCTTCAGGCGATAGAGATTGCGAGGAACGGCGGAAAGATAAGAATCGGCACGAACGAGGCAACCAAGGCGGTGGAGCGCTCGCTGGCGAAGCTCGTGGTGATAGCGGAGGATGTGCAGCCGCAGGAGGTTGTGATGCACCTGCCGATCATCTGCGATGAAAAGAACATACCGTACGCATATGTGAAAAGCAAGACGGAGCTCGGGCGCGCTTCAGGGATTGATGTCTCGACCGCGGCGATTGCAATCCTTGCGGAAGGCGAGGCGAAGAAGCAGATAGAGGAGATAGCGAGAACCGTAAAATCGCTGAAGGCGAAATAAAACTCTGAATAGAGAAAACCGTTGCAGATGATTTCTTATTTTGTATTTTCGCAAAACGGTTTTCGTAAAATGTTATTAAAAAATAAAAATCATAGCGAACGAAAACGCAATAAAATTTTTGACAAGTGATTCTCATGGCGCAGCAGTTTATGGAGGGAACGCCCGCGGAGGTGCTGCAGCTGCTCGGAAGGACGGGAGTGAAAGGCGTGATGCAGGTGCGCTGCCGCGTGATGGAAGGCCGCGATGCGGGAAAAATACTTTTGCGAAACGTTATCGGGCCGGTGAGGCGCGGCGATGTCTTGCTGCTGCGCGAGACCGAGATGGAAAGCGCGGGCGGAATGGAGCCGAGGAGATAGATATGAAAGGACATGAGTTTGAGTTTGGCGATGAGAAGTGTTCTTGCGGCAGCGGCCTCTACTACATAGCCTTTAACAATGAAGGATATCATAAAACTATTAAATGTTGCTGCCCTAAATTTGAGGGAACGAAAAAATTATTTACCAAGAATAATTCTTTCAAGGAAGGAAAATACATACCATACTTTGTGAAAGAATTTTTTGAAGAGCGAAGCGCGGGACAGTTTGAAAACATAACGGTGTCATCATGGTGAACTGCTCGTACTGCAAGACCGCGATTCCGGCGGGAACGGGAAAGATGCTGGTGAAGAACGACGGCTCAATCCTTTATTTCTGCAGCCGCAAGTGCGAGGCGGGAATGAGGATGAAGCGCAACCCGCGGAAGGTCAACTGGATTAGGAAGAAGGTGAAATAAATCAATATCTTTTCAAGCGATTATCAAGCGGGTAGATTCCGAAATCTGTTTTCTTTTTCCCGTTGCCGTTTTCGGAAAGCGCCGTCACATATTTTATGAGGGAATCAACAGTTATATTATTCCTTCTCCCTGTTTCCATGTCAGCGATGGTGCTTGAACTGTTATAGCCAAGCCTTTTTGCAAGCTCGTTCTGAGTTAGGTTGGAACGCTTCCGTATTTCCTTTATTTTCTGCCCCTTGTTTTCAGCTTGAAGGATTTCGAGAGCTATCCCTTTCTGGCAATCGGTTAGCTTCATAAAACCACGAAAAAAATCATGTTAGTCTGCGTCTGTAGTAGATTTTCCCTACAAAGATGGCGGTGCAGCTTCCTATGGGGCATCTCTTTTTTATCGTCCCATTATTTCGGAACTCTTCTTCTGTCTCTTCCTTCAAGATTGTAGAAATTGCGGGCGTGCAGTGATAACAGTTGCAACTGCCTTTTGGATTAAATCCTGGAGGAACATCCAGTCCTCGGCAGTTATATTGCACAAGAATCTTTTCGCCATCTATTTTTTCGCCAGCCAGAAAAATCACCTCGCAAAGAATTCTATTTCCTGTAATATTTTAGTATCATTCCTTTTGTGAAAATAACCTATAGGACATGCTTTAGGAACATAAACAAGACCTTCCGAAGAGCCGGCAATAATGCGGTCAGTCCTGTCAAGATCATCTATACACATAGTAGCAACATTCCTGGACTTTTCACCATATAAACATGACGACGGCTATCGGCGATTTTTTCGGCAGTTAGTCGATAGTCGTATAGCTATATGAAAGTGGTTACACGAAGCGAAAGCTTTAAATAGGGATGAAGGGCATAAAAATACTGGAACAATTCGTAATAGTTCTGGTGATTATTATGGCAAAAAAATCCGGCAAAAAGTCCAAAAAACATTCTATTCAGGTAAAAAAAACCGCGGCAATGAAAAAAGCCCCGGGCGTCTGCCCGGAGTGCGGATTCTCAAAATTCTACGAGGACGAGAGCCGCGGGGAGAGGACCTGCGCGCGCTGCGGGCTCGTGCTGGAAGAATCGATGGTCGACTCCTCGCAGGAGTGGCGCGCGTTCGATGACGAGCAGCGCTCGAAACGCGCGAGAACGGGGGCGCCCCTGACTTTCAGCGTTGATTACAGAGAGCCGATAATCATTAAGGAAGAGGAAGAAGTGAATATTGTAAAAATCGGGGAATTTGTAGACAGATTGACGGAAAATAATAAAGGCAACATTGAAAAGCAGGGAATTTTGGAAGTGTTGAGATTGCCGGAAAATAAATATTTTGCGGTTTCTTTTGACAGAGAAAATAATATTGATTTCTTTCCCATAAAAGAAGTTTCAAGGCATTCTGTTGAAAATGTTTTTGAAATTGAAATAGAGTCGGGAAGCAAGATTATGGTTACAGGCTCTCACAGTATTTTTTCAGTCTCCGACAATAAGATTCTGGAAAGAAGGGTTGACGAGCTTAAGAAAGGGGATTTCTTAGTTTCGCCAAAATTCTTGCCATCAGGAAATATTGACATGGAAATTGATATGATTGAAAAGTTTTCTGAAATCTCAAAACTGCATAAAAACATATATCTCAGGCATATTTCCGACAAAGGATTTTTTGAAAAGCTTGAGGACAAGTCGGCAGAAATCGGAATTGTGAAAGAAGAGATAAAAAACTGGAAAAGGCATTTCACGGTTCCAATGCATGTCTTGGGAAAAGCTGATTTCAATTGGCGCGTGAACGGGGAAAGAATAGGAATGTACAGCAGCCCCGCCGAGCTTCCCCTGAAGGTTGGGATAACAAGGGAATTTTGCAGGCTGCTTGGTCTGTATGTTGCCGAGGGTTCGGCGCTTCCGCATAAGGTCATATTTTCCTTCGGCTCCCATGAAAAGGAATATATCGGGCAGGTAAAATCCCTGATAAAGTCAATCTTCAATCTTGATGCAAAGGAATATGCGCATGATACGGCAACACAGCTGGAAATAAACAGCAGCCTTCTCTCATTATTCTTTTCAGAAATTTTGAAAGCGGGCAAAAGCGCGAAAGAAAAGAGGGTGCCGCCGATAATATTTTCCTTGCCCGAGGAAATGAAGCTGTCCTTTATTCGCGGTTATATAGACGGCGACGGGCATGTCTGGAACAAGGGCGGAAGGGATGTTCAGGTCGGAGCTTCATCCGCAAGCGAGGAACTGTTGAATGATATTTCAATGGTTTATCTGCAGTTGGGAGCTTGCGCGAACTTTGCGCAGGCGACAATGCCTTCCCACACCATTAAGAAGACGGGACAAGTCCTGCCTGAAAGCAAGGCAAACATGCTGCGCATTACGAATCCCGATATTGCCATGAGGCTTGGCTTTGTCGAGAATATTCCTTCAAGGCAAAGAAAAGGGGCTATAGAAGAGCTGATACCAGCCCCCTTAAAATACAAGAGCGAATGGAAATCAAGGAGCAGGATAAGAATAGGAAGAGAGTTGGCCAAAAAGATAGCAAAAAAACATAATGATATTGAGTTGTTGAAGCTGGCTCAATCTCCGTTCATTTTTCTGCGGGTGAAAAAGATAACCGAAGTCAAGCCTACAGGCAAATATGCGTACGATTTGTCTGTTCCGGAATGCGAGAATTTTGCGGGAAAAATATTTTATCATAATACCAAGCATGACAAGGGACTGACAACGGAGATTGGGAAAGGCTCTGGCGAGCTTTTCAAGGTCCCGTCAAACAAGCGCGCGCAGTACTACAGGCTCACGAAATGGCAAAAAAGACTGATTGAGAGCAAGGACAGGAACCTCTCATTCGCGCTTTCCGAGCTGCAGAGATTGATTTCCTTTCTCGGGCTGCATCGCGGAGTGCACGAGTCCGTAGCGAAGAAATACGAGCAGGCCGTGGATAGGGGGCTTGTTCGCGGAAGGAGCATGGAGTCCGTCATCGCGGCGCTTCTTTACGCGGTCTGCCGCGAGCTCGGGACCCCGCGCACGCTCGAGGAAATCTCCGAGGCGAGCGGAGTTGACAAGCGCGAAATCGGCAGGACCTACCGCTATATCTCGCGCGAAATCAGCATAAGGATTCTGCCTGCTTCGCCGGAGCACTATGTGCCAAGATTCTCCACAATGCTCGGGCTTTCCGACAAGACGCAAGCGAGGTCCATTCAAATCCTGAAAAAGGCGAAGGCGCGCGATGTCACTTCCGGAAAAGGGCCTACCGGGGTCGCGGCAGCGGCGCTTTACATCGCTGCAGTCCTTAACGAGGAACGCAAGACGCAGCGTGAAATTGCCGACGCTGTCGGGGTCACGGAGGTCACGATAAGGAACAGGTTCAAGGAAATCGTTGATAAATTGGGGATAGCGGAGGAGGTTGAGAAGAAGGTGAAGGAGGAGGGGCTGGAATGAGATATTGATGATTTTCAATACAAGAATTATGGAATGATTTTGAGTTCAACCCATAATAATTGTTTTTCTTTGCATTTTTAAAATAGTTTTCAAAAATAAAAGATGCAAAATAAAAACAGCAAAACTTTCAGTCGTAAACCTCGACGGGCTTCGCAAGAGCCTCGTGCGGCAACGGGATGCGGAACTTCGCCCTTATCGCGCCGGAGGAGCTGTAGGTTCCGGTGACCCTGCCGTAATGCCTTACCCCTTTTCTGTTTTTCCACATCACCTTCTTCCCTACGAGCTTCGCCGCCTCCTTCTTCTCTGTGATTTCCGGAATCCTTATGATTGCTTCCTTCGTGTAGGGGATGCGGTAATTGATTACTATGCCCGTGTAAGACATTTTATCACCCAAAATATATCATGGCTTGAATTTCAATATGGAATGAATTCGCAATGCACGAAAAGCAAAGCTTTTCGGCATGCCAAAAACGCAAAGCGTTTTTGTGCAAATCAGAACAGCTTTTTCGGCTGTTGCGAGGGTAGCGCTTTAACCTGCGTATCTGCAAATTGCACGAAAATCTTTCAGATTTTCGGCATGCCGAAAACGCGGAGCGTTTTCGTGCAGATTCGTAATTCGGCGCTCCTGCTGCCGATTCGTATCGAATTCAATCCTTATTTCAGAAATTAGTTAAAAATATTCAAATTTAATGTTATCGGTTCTGAAAACGAGCATTTAAAAAGTCGGACATATAATTAGATTTTGATGCTCGGGTAGTATAGTGGTCCAGTATAGCGGCCTGTCGACGAGGTTTTTCTCGCGAGAAAAACCTCGAGCAAAAAGAGGTGTATTGCCTCTTAATATAACAGACAGTCGCTGACTCGGGTTGAGCCTTTCTTTCTTTATCCGTAAAAAGAAAGAAACAATCAAGCGCACAAAAACGCGAAGCGTTTTTGGCGGAGCCGAAAAACTGAAAGTTTTTCGTGCCCGAAAGAAAGAATTTGCAAGAATCTTTTGCTTGAATGAAAAATATTATTTTTGGCTCGCGAGAATTCAAAATCGCGCGAAATATTTTCGCGTCAAGGGAGGAAAACAACTGAAGGGAATTCCACCGGTTCAAACGCCGAAAAGGAAGAGGGAACCGTTGGGAGAAACCTTGGTTTCTCCCCGTCCCGGCCCGGGCGCCATATTTTATTCCACCTTCTCCAGCCTTTTCGCGACCTCCTTCCGCCCTATGGCGAGGATAAGCATCGCAAGCCTCGGGCCGTAGGGCGCGCCGAGCAGGACCTGATATGCGGCGGAGAAAAGCTCCCTTGCCTGCAGCCCGTTCTCTTTCGCTATCGCATAAAAGCGCGCTTCCAATTCCTTTTCACTCCAATCTTTTTTCAGCTCTGTTGCGAGTTGCGCCAGCGCTTTTTTCTGATTATCGTCAAGCTGTATTTCCATCTCTTTCTCCCCTTCGGAATCAGTTGTCCAATTCAGCGCGTTCTCCAGCCTCCTGCCGAGCTCAGCCTCGCAGGCTTTCGAAATTTTTTCAGGAACATGCCCCATCTTTTGCAGTATCTTTCCGACAACTTCCCTTTCCGGAACTATTTTGAACAGGTTTGTCAGCAGACCGTATTGCAGCAATATTTCCGGCTCCTCCTTCGGCTTGCGCAGGAAGAGAACATACTCGTACAGCCTTTTCAGATGCGCGAGCTCGCGCAAGTTTTTCATTTCCTTTTTCCCGAAATAGACTCTTGCAAGCTCGTCAACTTCGTCCGCGTATGCGGGTATCGCGTCAATGTCGACAACCCTTGACTTTCCCAATTTTTTCAGGAACAGCAGTCTCAGGCTTTCAGGGCTCGCATACCTGAGCCAGAGCTGCGGCGTGAAGACATTGCCAACGCTCTTTGAAATTTTCTTGCCTGCCCTCTCAGTGAAAAGCTCATAGAAAGAATGCACAGGCGGCTCCCATTTCAGGACTTGCCTGCAAATCATGTCATTGACTTTTACAGAGTCGAGAATATCTTTCCCGTAAGCCTCGTAATTTATCTGCAAGGCGCGCCATCTCGCGGCGAAGTCCGCCTTCCACGCGAGCTTCCCGCCGCGCACGCTTGTCTCTCCAACATGTCCGCAGCCCTTTATCATAATTTTATTTCCTTTCGAATCCTTTCCTATGAATTCCCCGGTGCAGGAGTAATGGATTTTTCCGTTCTCAAATTTTGTCGCGACTGTCGTGTTCACCTTTCCGCATTTTTCGCAGAACGGCATGAACGGCATCTGCTGCAAATACTTGTCCTGTCCCGTCAATGAGAAAATAATTTTTCCAACTTCCTTCCAGTTGTTGAGAATGTCAGTAATCTCCCTGTCAAAAGTTCCCTTCGGATATTCTTCGCTCGCCTTTTTCAGGATGAATTCAACTCCTATCTTTTCGAACGCATCCGCGAGCAGGGACGAGACATGCGCGCCAAACGAGTTATGGCAGCCGAAAGGGTCTTCTATGAACGAGACAGGCTTTCCAATATCCTTTTCCAGCTGCTGCGGAAAGCCTATGGGCACTTTCCTCAAGCCGTCCAAGTCGTCCGAGAACGCGATGAACTCGCTTTTCGCGCCAAGCTCTTTCAGCGCAAGGTGTACAACAAAGCTTCTCACTCCGTCGCCCGCGGAGCCGACATGCGGAACGCCGGAGGCGCCAAGCCCCATCTCGGTCCTGAAAGTTTTTATTCCCCTGTCCAATTTTTCCTCCCTTTCAAGAACTTCCCTCGCTACTTGGTCAACCCAGAACATGGATTGCCTTGCGGCATTATCGTTTTCAGTTTTATTTTTCATAGAAATTGTTTGTTTTTGAGTTATTTAAAAATCTTATTGAGAAAGTTTTTGAAGCTCCTTTGTGATGCAAGCCAACAAACTTTCCTTCTATTAGTATGTTCAAACTACACCAACAATTAATGCGGCAGAAAAAAATTTAAGATTTATTTTTGCTCTACAAAAATAACATTATGGAATGAGCTGAAAAAAGAAGCGCTGGCATCAGCGATGCATCAAACCGTTTTAACAGCCGTTCTGATTTTTGAAGTTCAAATCATATCGTATCATGTAGAATTAGTTCTACCACCCTTCGCCCTCTCCTTGAACCATTCCAACCATTCCGCATAGACTCTATCCGCATCGATAAAGCCGTTCTCGTTCTTGGAGCGCTCGGAAAGCATGTGGAACATCTGGTTGCTCTCCACCACTGTTTCGGCTTCCATGAGATTTTTATTTGCGTGATTCGCAATCTTAACTGTCGCCTGGCAAATCCTGCCGCGCAGGTTTATGTTGTCCCAGACCGCGCCCCAGTTCCCCGCCCATTCCCTCACATTCTCCGCAATCTCGTTCAGTATCGTGCTCTCCCCGTTCAACAACGTTCCTGAAGGCTTCAGCGAGTCCGCTTTCGAGGAATATTCCATCAAATCCACGAATCCTCCCTCGTCCGCGGGCTCGCTCTTCCAGTGCTTCCTGACTTCGGTCACGCCTGTGACGCGGCGGAAACTGTGAAGCCCGTCCGCTGAACGCAGGCGGTTGCATATCACTATCAGGTCTGTTGCCTTGAAGCTTGTCGGCGGAACTCCCAAATCGTTCACGACCCTGTCGAACACGCCGTAAGCCGAGTCGCCGTGTATCGTTCCAGCAACCACATTCGCGAGCGCGCCGATTCTCATAGCCTCGTAAAGCGCGCGGGCTTCAGTATTGTGCGCAAGTATTCCGCCGAAACCCGCGACAAAATTCTGCGAAGGCTCGACCGACAAATCATAAACAGGCTCGGGCTTCTCCAGTTCTATCTCGCGTATTTCCTTTATAGCATCAAGGAAGAAATCTCCGCAGGCAAACTCCTTAAGCCTTTCCGAAACTTCGCACTCATTGTCGCTCACGACTTTTTCCAGATATTCCTTGCTGCAGCGCCCGAACCTGAAAAGATGCCTGTACCTTCTCGGATATGTTGTCAGGTGCTTTCTCAAAGCCTCCCTGTCGAAATAAACGGTGCTCGATCTTGTGTGCGGCCATGCCCTGACGAGCGGCTTCGGCTGTTTTTGCACAAATCCTATCTCATTCAGGAAAGTCTCAACCATCTTCCTGTTCTTGAACTCGACTATCCATAAGGTGTTGCCCTTTTTAACATCCTTTTTTCTCAGGGTGGCGACTATTCCGAATGAAAGCAGCAAGTACATCACATCCTCTGCCAGAAGCTTGGAAGTGGTGAAATATCTTACACAGTTTCCGGACTTGGCGGATGACGAAAATCCGCCGTCTCCGGAATAAAGCCCTTTCAGGAATGATGCTATCTTGTTCTTTGAAAGACCGTAAACTATCGGAGGCGCCCTTTTTTCCGTGCAAATCCTTCCGCAGCCGAGCCTTGAAATCATCTTGGCGAGCGGCGCGCTCGATATTCTTGCCTGCGTTGAAATTCCCGCGCCCTCAACCTGCCTCAAGCACGGCTCTATGCCGAAAAGGCTTCTTGAAAGGCTTGCGAAATCATCCAGCATCTTTTTGTCGGAATTCGTGAGCACAACCGCGCCGCCCTTCCCATCTCCCTCGAAATGATATCCTTCGGAAACATAATATCCGAGGAACCTGCAGAAGTCCTCGTTCACCGGAATTATCGCGGGTATCCTGTTGCTCGTGCCGCGGCGCACGAACAGCTCCGACGGGTCGAACTCGACGCCCGCGCTTCCCGCGAGATTCCTGAATGATTCTATCGGAATGTTAGTTTTCTGGTTTGTCCTGAAATAATTGTAAATGTCGCCTGTCCTGATTTTGCAGATTTCCGAGGCTTTTTTCCAGCCGACTTTTTCAATCGAATCCCTGACAGGCTTCTCGAAATTCTCAACCCTGAATTCCGGAAGCATCTCGAGAAGGTTCAGCGAATCAATATCATTAAAGCCGCAGGGAATGAAAGTAGGTATTACTATGCTGTCTCCTTTTTTCAGCTTGTTGCATTCTATCGCTGCGATCCTGAAATCGCGTGTGGCGGTGAACAGACTGTGGTCGTGCGTGACCGTTATTTTCCTCCCCGTTTGCGTTATTATTTCAATGAGTTTTTCCCGCTCGGGATGCTTCACGAAGCCGCCGAGTTTTGAAACTTTCATCTTCAAATCAAAGCCGAGCGTAGGCACCTGTAATCCTTCAATATTTTTGCCTTCCAAACTTTCAATGGCAACGCGTTTGGTCTCGCCATTGTCTATGATTACAACTTCCTCGTTTCCGCGCAATGAACTTCGCACCTCCCCGATTATCAGGCTCGAGTCTCCTAATCTCAGTGCTGTTCTTATCGCCTCGTCCGCGGGCAGCTCCGTTTCCACATGCGTTATCACGGAGCGCGATTTCATCCTCTCGATGTTGTAACCCAGCGTGCGCAGCTGCTCAACGGGAAGTTCCAAAGTGTCTTCCACAGAAATTATTCTGAATCTCGGCTGTATCTCGAGCATCAGCGCGCCGAGCAGCGAGCTCTTTCCCGAGGAGCGCGTTCCCGCTATCAGGTAAGTCCTTCCGTAATCTGTCACGAAACTGAGCAGCCCCGCGAACAGGGGGTTTATGAATTTCGCGTCAAGGAAAAGCGGAAGCGTCCAGGGCCTGTCCCTGTGCCTGCGCAGCGCGAACCCCATTCCGTCGGGCGAAAGCTTCGGATAAATCGCGGCGACCCTTGCCCTCCCTCCGGGCGCGGCAGTTTCCGTGTCAAGCACAGGGTTCGCCTCGTCAAGCGGGCGGCCCGACATCAGCTTGAACCTTGTCGCCCATCTTTCTCCGTCAGTCCTTGTTGGAATCAAATTGGTTTCGCATTCCTCGTATTTCGAATGATAAATGTAAGAAGGCACCGCGCCGAGCGGCGAGTTGATGTAAACATCCTGCACATTCTCGTCCGCCAAAAGGACTTCTATTATTCCAAGACCCGCTGTGTATCTTGTCAATATCGAGGACAGCCTTTCAAGCTGCTCCTGCGTCACCGCCTTCCCGCCCTGCTCCGCCAGATCGCGGAGCAGCTCGATTCCGATGTTGTAAAAAATCTCGCGCATCTTTTCCTGGTCCTTCATCTCGAACTCGCGCGGCCTGCGCTCCTCCAGAATCCTTTTCGCCTGGTCGAGCAGCACATACTCGTCCTCGGTGAGCCTGAACTCCGGCGGGATTATGTGGTAGACGGGCCTGACTGTTCCCGGCAACCTGAATATCTCGATGTCCGTGTCGCCCGTCTTGTATCTCTCGACAGCCTCGCCTTCCGGAGGCTGCATCATGTATTTCGTGTACATGAAATTCGGCCGGACAGAGGGATGGAAGATTTCCCTGTAAATAGAACGGTCGCCGATGTGATAGCCGTCCAGGTATGGTTTCGCCGTCTGTATCAGGGAGCAGTTTTCCAATATTGTGCGGAGCGGCTCGAGAACATTCGCGACATAGAATGCATAGCAATTGTGCGACGCAGCCTTTATCTTCGCGTGCCTCAGCTCCCGCGTTAGATTGACATAAGCGCCGACAGGGTCGCTGCGCAATTGCACCGTGGCGAGGTCCGAAGCCCAGGAGTACCAAGCGGAAAAAAGATTCTCGCAGCCCGCTCCCGCGCGCCCGAAATTTTTCACTGATATTATCTTTTTCTCGCGCATTATCTCCGTGAGCGCGTTCGCTATCTCCAGAAGAAGTTTCGTCTGCGGGAAATCATACTCGTACTCGCGCGACTCCGCAAGAATGATGCCTGTTATTTTTTTCTCCGCGACAAGCACATCCATTACCTTCGACATTATCACATCCGAATCCTCCAAACTGGAGCCGTATATCGAGCCCAAGCAATTCATCCTCAACACCCCGCCTTCAAGAATCTCGGTCTCGAAAACCACATTAAACACCAAAAATAACTTTAATAGCCGAAAAACATATATTAACGCTGGAATAAATAAACGATACGGATTCAATTCAGAAAATAGTAACGCCGTTTGAGCCGGAATATTGGGCCAATAAAGGTTCCTGCAAATCAAGCAGCCGTAACGGTGATCGAATCAGCGCAACTGTAAATCAAACGATATTGTAATAAAGCCGTCGCAGCTGTTTTTTATTTTTTCTTTTGCAGAATGGTTTTCTGAATAAAAATTTTTCAAATAAAAAAATCAGAACTGCTGAAAACGCAAAAGCTGAATTATTATGCCCACCCCCAAGGACATGCAGACGATTCTTGACGAGATCGTGCGCAGACTGAACGAGCAGGGAAGGAGGCTGCGAATGCTGGAGGAGAGAAGCCGCGCGATAGAGGCGAAGCTCGGCTCTTCCGAGGACCTGATCCTGCGGAACGCTGAGGGCGCAAGGCAGAAGTCCGGCGACTTTGAAAAAACAATAAAGGAGATGGATGCGCGCATAATGAAGGCCGAGAACGACATCGGAAAGATTGTCCGCGACATCGGCAGGACCGCGAAGAAAACGGAACTGATGGAGCTTGAGAGCACGCTGAACCTTTTCAACCCGCTGAAAAGCTCTTTCGTGACGAGGGAGGATGTGGAGAGGATGATGAAAGAGAAGGCGGAAGAACGGTCATAAAAATAATCAGAAATAACAAGATAGCGGCAGCATCTTCCGACGACTATTTGCTCAGCACCAACGCGCGCTTTATTTCTCCTTCGACTGTTTCACTTCTCGGCGCTTTGGCGATATAATCTATATGTCTTCCTTCGTGCGTTGTCTTCTCCCAAAAATTCCTTCTGTCTAAGTATTCCTGCTTCAGTGCGCGCATATCAGCTACCCACTGCAATCCCCAATAAAACGGAGTCGTAGCGGCTGCTGTTATGGCTTTTCCAGCCAATTCTAAATTCGACTTGTTCTTATCGTTCTTTGCAGCCTCGTAATATCCGATTCCGTTCAGGGCCGAGTGCGCCCCTATGCTTGCCATATTGTAAAGAAACAGCGGGGATAAATAAGAAACGTCAACACCGGCAAGATAGCCGTACGCAGTAAGCGATATTCCGGCCAAATTGATGGGCCCCATATGGGGCGTTATGCACTCCATTACCGATATGGCCTTTTTCTTCAAGGGGGCTTTCATACTTCTTATTTCTTTAAGCGTCTGTATCTTGCCCTTCTGCCATCTTGTTCTCTGCCTTAACCACCCGCCCCAGGTTGTTGGCGACTCTTCATAAGTGACAGAGTCAATAGTGCCTGTCTTTAAGATTCTTGGATGCTCTATCTTTGTTACCGACCCTAATGCGACGTCTGACTTAAGGTTTTCCATATACATTCTTATCCCGATGTCAAAGTCCTCGGCAACGTTTTCCCTGTTCCAGGGATCTGCGATATTGCTTTCGCACATCCTTTCAAGTGCCCTATATTTGAAGAAATTTGTAGTTCCTCCGAAAGGAAGCGGTAAATCCCATTCGGCGGATGCCGGAAGCCTGCGCCTAAAATGATGTCCATATTCGGCGCGCATCATCGTATTTTTCCATCCGTCGCCGTCGTTCGCCATGTCAAGAACGCCTTGCACGGCGTCATGGCCTTCAACTTTTATTTTTTTGACAACTTCATCGAAAAGATTGCTGGATACCACATCTTCGGCATCAAGTGTGCCCACGATTGAGTTTTCTTCCTTTCCTTTTTCCTTGACTTCCCTGGATATGTGCCTGAAAGCGTAATTAAGCGCCCGCGGCTTTCCCTTCATTCCTTCAGTCTCGTCCACAATGAGTACCTCCATGTCATTGTAATTTCCCATGATGTCGCAGGCGACTTCCTGCGTTTTCTGGTCGTCTGTTTCCAGCGTTACCCACACTTTTCTTTGGCCCTTATACGGCACCTTCATAAGATTCTCAATAGTGTACGGCAGGACATTTTCCTCGCGATAGGCGGCAAGAATCATATGGAAATCCGGAAGCTCCTCCGCAGTGAAATCCGGGCAGTATTTTTTCTTTTCAGAAACCTTGCTGGAATGCTTTTTCAGCAAGCTTGCTGCCATTGGAGCCTGATTATAAATGTTGGATGCTGCCCACATGGTGTTGAACGCCAAAAAAGCGTTTTCTATCATACTAATCACTAAGAAGTAATGTAACATAATCTTTTTATACTTATCGTTTATTCCTACTTTTGAGTAAATGAGAATATAAGAGACTTACGTGCTGCTAAAGAACCAGAGGCACGATCTTCTGAATGATGCGATTTTGGTTGCCGTCCTTTTCATAAACATTTATTAACCAACGAAATTATATTAAAACCGACGATAAGGATTGAATTCCATAATCAGTACGGCGTTACAATATGGATTGAGTTCATAGAATCATTTAGCTGCCAAAGCGTTTCGTTAAACCGCTGTTACAAGCGTATCTGAAATCGATTCGTATGGTAGCGCTCCTGTAATTGAATCGTAATGTTGCAAATCAAATCGTAACGAGTGATATTGATGGTTCTCTTCTTCCAGAAAAAGCCGGCGCAGAAATACCAGCCGGGGATGCCGCCGCAGGAGTACATCCCCACGGACATCGTTCAGAAGATGGCTTCGCAGGGGATGCCCGAGCCGGAGATAATTTCCCAGCTGCGCGCGCAGGGCTTTTCCCCGATGCAGATCGACAGGGCGCTCTCGCAGGCGATAAAGTCCGCTGTCTCGCTTCCGCAGAAACAGCCGCAGCAGTATCCTCCGCAATTCCAGCTTCCGCAGCAGCCCGCTCGCGGCGCGCCGCCGGAAAGGATTGTGCCGGGGCAGTCGCTGGAGCCCTTAAAGCTTTCGCAGGCGCCGCCTTTCGATTTTTCCCCGCAGCAGCAGGAGTTCACTTTCGAGGAGACGCCGCAGGAGTTCGTGGAGACGCAGCAAATCCCTCAGGAAAGCGGCCCGGAGATAACGCTCGAGGAGGTTATAGAGGGGATTGTCGCGGATCGCTGGTCAACATTCGAGAACAGGCTGAACGGCTTCGACCAGCGCGACCAGCAGCTTGAGCAGAGGATAGAGGACCTGAGGAAGCAGGCTGACGAGACGCGCAGCCTCTTGAACAAGTCGGAGCAGACTTTTGTCGGCAAGCTTGACGAGTTCGGCGAGCATGTGACGGGGATAGAATCGAGAATCGGCTCGATCGAGAAGGCTTTCAAGGACTTCCTGCCGGAGCTGACGGAAAATGTGCGGACCATGGCTGAGATCGTGGACAGGCTGAAGAGGGAGGAAAAGAAATAGGAATCTGATTTAAAAATCATATTGGGGTATGACAAGACTCGAAGAGCACGGCATTTCTTTTATAAAATCGGAATATGCTTTCTTGCAGTTGGAAAAAAGCAGCAAATTATTCTTGAAAGAGATTGATTGGCAAATAAAACAATACGGATGGAAACACGGCTGTAAATTATATCATTATCTGAAAGACCATAGGATTAAAGATTTACCCGAAAGTATTCGCGCAGAGGCAAAAGATGATTTGGAAACAGCGCGCGATAAGGTAAACATAGCCAACGGAACTATAGGCGCCTATAATCCTGAAGCGTAATGTTTGTTCTTGTGAATTATGGTGGGCGAGGCCGGATTTGATTGCCGAGCCAATATTCCTTTCTTTTTTCCTTAAGGTTTTTTCTTTCTCGAAAGAAAAAAGCTTACCGGCGACCACTCGGTATCTGCATATTTATCAGCCGAGTACTCCAAATGCCAAAACACTTCGGGTTGATAAGGGAATTCATCTCCCGAACCTTCCCTTATTCCTGGCTAAGCTACCCGCCCGCACTAGAATAATATTTCAAGAAACATATATAAACGATTCATAGTGAAAAAATTCTAATCATATCCTGTAAAATATATATTTCTGTATCAAAGAAGGTATATCACATTGCAGTAGTCAAGCTTAAATACTTTGCCTGCGCATATATTTCTGCAAAAGAGTATCCGACTCAAGAGTAAATACAATGCAAAGGCTTATATTTGCGCTATTCGCAATAGAAAATACATTATGGAATGAAATCAATTTTCAATTCAATACATAATGCGATTTACTATAAAAAAACTAAATAAAAAAACAAAAGGTGAATTTGTATGGCAACAATGGTGGCATCGCAGCATGTCCTTGACACGCTGAAGCAGATCGGATTGAACCTGTATGAAAGAAAGCTTTGGGTGGCTTTGCTTTCAAGGGGCACCGCGAGCGCAGGCGAGCTTTCCGAGCTCGCGAAGATTCCGCGCTCAAGAAGCTATGACGTGTTGGAAACATTAGCGGACAAGGGGTTCGTGATGGTGAAGAACGCGAAGCCGCTGCAATATGTTGCAATCCAACCC
>DAIDAN010000040.1 GCA_027310605.1 Candidatus Aenigmatarchaeota archaeon
TCCAGCTTGCCGCTCATTATTGCAACAGGATAATATTTGTATGAAGCTTTTGCAGCCTTCCACTTCGCGTGCGTCCTGCCGAGCCCGAGCTCTGCCGTGGCTTCAAGCTTCAGCTTCTGCCCTTCGAGCAGCTCGACTATCGGAGTGTCGGGAAACACGGCGTGCACGGACTTGTCGGTTGACTTCATGTCCTTCGCGTAAACCGTGCAGGGCCCTTTCTTGTCAAGGGCGAAGGAAACCTGGCAGAGCGAGCAACCCTTCCCTTCGCACTTGCACTCTCCCCTGATGTTCATCTTGTCGAAAGTGAGCGGAATCATCCCGAGCCTGTGCGCGAGCACTTCGTCAAAAAGCGCGGAATCGTTCGCTGTAAACTCGACAGTCTCTATCGCCAGCGTCGGCACTTCCGTCATCATTATCCTGCGCAGCGCGTTCGCGAACTGCGGCGTGCTCTCTTCGAGAACGAATTTTATCTCGCTGTCGGTTTTCTCGAGAAGTTGGATTTTCATTGATGACACCATTATTGAAGTATTATGATTCGATTATTTTAAGATAAGGCTTTCCGCGTTTTCGTGCGTTCTGTTTTTTTATTTTGTTAATGATTTATTCTGAAAACCATATTGAAACCTAAAAATAAAAAAACAGTTACGATGGTTTTGTTGTGTAATTATTTTTCAAACCCGTCTTCCCCTCCTCCCTCCCGGACGCCTGCAGCTGTCGTGCGGTATCGGGGTCACATCCTCTATTTTCCCAATCCGCAGGCCTGAGCGGGCGAGCGCGCGGATTGCGGGCTGCGCTCCCGCGCCGGGAGTTCTCGCCTTTATCCCGCCGGGCGCGCGCACCCTTATATGCACGCCAGTAATCCCTTTTTCCAAAACCTCTTCCGCCGCTTTCCTCGCGGAGAGCATCGCGGGAAAAGGCTCTCCTCCCTCCCTTGCCTTGTCAGTCATCATCCCCGCGCTGTAGCGCGCCAGCGTTTCCGCGCCGGTTATGTCGGTGATGTGCACGATCGTATTGTTAGAGGAGCTGAAGATGTTCGCGACACCCCAGCGCTTTTTCCGCTCAACCCTTTGAACAGCAGGCTGCTCCTGCCGCTGTCCGGCTTGCGCTTGCGGTTTCTGCGCTTCGTTTGCATTCATAAAAATCGCAACAATATCGTTGATTTTTTTTACGCTGGCTTGATCTTTTGGATTATGAAATATGGTTTTCTTTTCAATATGAATCGAATTCACTTCAGATACGCTTTTTTGGCATTTTCTTAATTCCGAATTTGCATCATCGGATTTATTCTTCCATTATCGTTGCATTTATTTCATCCCGCCTTTTCCATTTTCGACTCGGTCTTTTCTTTTTTCTCCTTTGCAACAATTTTCTCAAACTTCGCGATTTTCTCCTGCCTCATCCTGCTGCCTTCGCGGAAGCCGATTGTCTTCTCGCTTTCCACATCAACGATTGTGCTCGGCCAATTCGCCTTTCTTCCGCCGAGCGCTATGTGCCCGTGCGTTATGTACTGCCGCGCCTGCCTCGGCGTTGAGGCAAAGCCTTTCCTCTGCACGAGCGTCTGAAGCCTGCGGTCAAGGATGTTGTTCACCTCGAGATTTAGGACGTCGTCGAGCGTGCCCGCCGGCGATATCAGTCCGAACTTCTTCACGCGGTTGAGAAACATCTCCTCCCTCACCTTGTCCTTCCTCGCCTCCAACTCTCGGGCAATCCTCCTGAAAGTCCGCAGGATGCTCTCAGCCTTCCAGATTTCCTGCTTCCTTCTCAATCCATAAGAGGACGCAGTCCTCCTCTCGCTTTCTATCCTCGCCCTGTCCCAGGGTTTGTGCGGCTTTTCGAACTTCGGTGAAAGTTTTCGCATATTAATCAATCTCTAATATATTTTGTCATTGTTTTCAGCGGTTCTGGTTTATTTTTGAATTATAATTTGAAAACCGTATTATGAGTAAATTATTATCAACTACAGTTATGACGGTTTTATTTTATTCTTTTGCTGTCTCAGTAATTTTTTATTCCGCTCTTTTCTTTTTCCATTCTTCTTTTAGTTCTTCAAACTTTATTTTGATGTCAGCGCGATTTCCTATGTACAAAGTATCTTCAGGAGATATTGTTTGGAAAAGCCTGCCGTTGCATCTTCCCTTTATTTCGCCATTTGCATATTCCACATAATTAAGCTGAAGTTCAATCTTTTCTGCATCTGCGGAAATCTTTTTTCCTGGCGCGATAAGCACGGGCATGTTTTCTTTTCCGTATGTATGAATAATTTTCATTCCGGCTTCTGAAGCTTTTTTAAGATCTTTCAAGACAGCATCCTGATTCGAGCCATCATATTTTATTTCCGTCGGCAAAAGACTCATATTTTAATCATCTCGTTTATTTCTTCTCCTCCTTTTTTGCCGGAGCCGCGGGCTTTGCAGCCGGTGTCGCTGCCGGTTTTGCTCCGGCCGCCGGCACTTTTCCCGCCGTTGGCGCAGGCGCCTTTCCCGCTGGCGCAGCCGCGGGCTTTGCCCCAGCCGCAGGAACAGCTCCCTTTCCGGCTGGCGCGGGCGCCGCTCCTTCCGCTTTTGGAGCAGCCGCCCCCTTTCTCGAAACGCCGACCTGCATTCCGGTCCTGAATGAGGAGCGGGTGCGCTGCCCGCGGACGGGCTGCCCGATTTCATGGCGCACGCCCTTGTAGCATCTTATTTTTTTCATGAAGTCGATGTCTGTTTTCACGGCAAGCGTCAGGTCAGATTCGACAAGATGGTGGGACTCGCCTGTAAATGTTTCGCTCACGCGGTTGACCATGTGCGCGGGAAATCCGTATTTCACGGGATTCTTTATCACATCCTCCAGCTTTTCAATCTGCTCGTCCGAGAGCGAGCCTATCCTCGCGTTGCCGAACCCGGACATCTTTGGCGCCGCGTTCGCTACCGCGTAGCCCACGCCCTTTATCCTGAGCAGAGCCTGGCTGATTTTTTTCATGCCATCCACATTCGTCTCGCACACGCGCACTATTCCCCGCACGCCTTCCATCTGCTTTTTCGAAGCCTCCTTTTTCACGGAGCGCTCCTTCTTCTCCTGCTCAAGCCTCTTCTTCTCCTCAGCCTTCGCTTCATCCTTCACGCTCGAAACGTTTTTTGCCACATTATCAGCTCTTATGATTTTGGTTTGCCCTGCGATACAATAAGGAATGAAGAATAAGAAGCGCTATTATCAGCGTTTTTTTAAAACAGCTTTTTCAGACGCTTAATTTTCAAATTCATTCCATCTTGGCATGCACAAATAATGACAAAATTCAGCTTTCTGATAATTGCTGACTAACCTTTATAAACTTGATTCCCGTGGCGAAAAAAATTCCGAATCAGGAAAATGTAATAATCATAGAGTGGCGATGAAATTCAAACTTAAATAGATTTGGTTCGTATTATTTTCAGGGTGATTTGGATGTTAAGAGGCTTTTCCGAATTTGATGTTCTTTTACAAAATCTGCAGACTGACGAAGGCAGGAGAGCAGCGATTCTAGAAGCTGTGAAAAATGGCAAGACCGATAATCCTTATCATATATGATTTGCTATCGGCTATTTTGAAAAACAGAACAACGATTCAGAAGTCGGTTATTTGTATGAGAAAATATGAAATATAGAATTGGCACTTCAACATTACGAAATAGAGCTTCAAAAATTAGAAAAACAAAGAGAAGATAAAAAACGCAGTGAAATTGCTGAATTAGAGGAAAAATATTTTTTAAGGCAGGATGTCGCGTTTTTGAACAGCAGAATTGCTGTATTAAGCAAGAGAAAGGGAGATAATGGAAAAGCGGAAGAGTTCTTCAAGAAAGTTGTTCCGTTTTACGAAAACAAGGGAGACTTCAGCTACCTTTCCGAATTGTCTGCAGAAATGGGAGAGAAAACAATGGCAATTAACTATGACAGCCTTTCCGAAATTCTGAAATAATATTTTTCTATATGCCTTTTTTGGCTTGAGGCTTTTTTCGCGAAAAAAGCCTCACTCGTACTCCCTCCAGATGTGCCCGCATTTCGCGCACTTGTAGAAGCGGGTGGGCGCCTCGTCAGCGCCGCGCGTCTGCTGCATCCACCAGAAAGCCTCGGTGTGCTCGCACTTCGGGCACTGCTGCGTGGTCTTGGGCAGCACCTCTACCGCAGATTTCCTGTCAACCACGACCGCATTCGCGCCCGTCTTCTCGGAATGCGTCGAGATATTGAATCCCGATTTCTGCTTCACGAGCCTGCGCCTTCCGCACTTCCTGCACACGAGAATCGTGGTCTTCCCCCCCTTCTGCGGCATGAGAAGCGAGCCGCATTTTTCGCAGAACTCTGGAATATGCATCACCTTCATTAAGGATTGAATTCACAATATCAGAACGGCTTTTTCATATGCGAGAAAATTTCCAAAAAACAAATTTCAATATCACGAGATTGTGCAAAAGAACTATTTAAAGATTAATTCTGCGCAGGCTTCAGAAATTATTTGCAGAATTCGAGGGGCTGGTCGGTCAGTCCGAGAAACTTCATGGGCACAAGCTTTACCCAGCCGAGGTATGGCATCCTGAACAGCGCCTTCCCCTTTATCTGCGAGGGCCGGACGCTTTTCTCGAAAGGAAGCTGCCCGTTGTTGTTGTCGCCCTGCGTCTGGTATGTGCCGTCATCGTTTATTTTTATGACGCGGTGGATTATCGGATAGCTGTAGCCCGGCGCATCATAGACAATCACATCGCCGACCTGCGGCGTCTTGTCGCCGGCGACGAGAAGCATGTCGCCCCTGTCATAAACCGGGAACATGCTGCAGGAAACCACATCAACCACGGGCGTCTGCGTGCCGAGCGCGAACCCGAGCCCGATGTTTATTGAGTAGGCTATCGCGAACCCGAGGAGTATGTAAACGATGTTGCCGAACCAGCCGTCCGTGAGGCTGCGCCAGGTTTTTCTTATTTCGGAAAAATTCATGGGAATCACAAAGATATTTCTTTTCGGAACTTATAAAAACCTGCATTAAGGATTGAACTGCATTAGGAATTGAATTTTCAAAATCTGAACGGACATTAAGACAGCTCTACGCAGACTTTCTTATCAGCGTATCTTGTTTCAATTCAATCCATATTATTTTACGCCCTCCCCACGGATTCGCCAAGCACGAATCCTGTCGCAATCAGGTGCGCCACGCGCAGCGGCTCCGGCATCAGCGCGTGCTTCGAGCTTATCCGTATTACCTCCTCCGCGTCTTTTATCTCAATGCCGCATTTTTGGAAGCAGAGCCTTTTTCCGCCAGCAATATGCGCATAATGAAACGGTCCAGCGTTCTCGGCTGCTCTCAGCCGCCTTTCGTAATCGGACAGATTTTTCATTCCCGCCTTGAACTTTTCCAGGTCCGGCTTTTTCCTGTTCACCACTATAACCGGAAGGCTTGTCTTTTTGCAAAGCTCCCTTATGTCAACGACATTGTAGCCGCCGAAGGTTATGCCGTCAAGCATTATTATGCGCAAGTCCTCATACTTGCTTTTCAGAATCGCGCTTGCTATTTTTTCGGTCGCGTCAGTTCCGTCAACAT
>DAIDAN010000041.1 GCA_027310605.1 Candidatus Aenigmatarchaeota archaeon
TGTCAGAAAACATATATCGTATCTTTATAACCAAATAAGAGCGCATGCAGGCAAGCTGAATTGTATAATTTTAGAAAATGGAGTAAGCGATTTTGAGAAATATCTGGAAAAGACCACAGGACAAAGTTATGAAATCAACCTCGTCGTTGACGGCAATCTTTAAAAGCCTTAGTCAACAAGAATAACTTGATGATTATGCAAATCAAGGCAGTGAAGGATGAGAAGGAGTTCTTGGAGATAGAAGTCGCTGGCGAGAGCCACACGCTAACGCAGCTTGTCGCGAAAGCGGCGGAAGGCGGGGATGTCGCGTCGGTTTTGGAGCATCCGTTCATGGCGGAGCACAAGCTCGTTGTCAGCGGCGCGAACCCGAGAAAAATACTGGAGAAGTCAGCGGCGAGGATTGCGAAAGATGCGGAGGAGTTCGGGGACGAATTCAAGAAAGCGATTAAAGAATAAATTTCTAATACACAACCTTTTCCGGCATATTCTTCCCGATAGTTGATGATTATGAGAGCGATAATTTTTGACCCGTTCTCGGGGGCTTCGGGAGACATGATAATAGCCAGCTTGATTGGCTTGGGTGCGGACGCGAAGAGAATAAAGGAGGTTATGGA
Organism: Candidatus Aenigmatarchaeota archaeon; assembly: GCA_027310605.1. Taxonomy (GTDB): domain Archaea; phylum Aenigmatarchaeota; class Aenigmatarchaeia; order Aenigmatarchaeales; family DAIDAN01; genus DAIDAN01. The sequence goes on from DAIDAN010000041.1 coordinate 615, forward strand.
AAGCGCCGCAGGCGTGGATGTTGAGATATCAAAAACCTCGGCTAACGGAATCGCCTCAACGCGCGTGAATGTTACCGAGAAAAAAAGGAACGAGCGCAGCTACGCGGAAATAGTGGCGCATATCGAAGGCTTGGACGTTCCCGATGAAGTGAAAAAGAATTCGCTCGCAATATTCGGGCGCATTGCGAAGGCGGAGTCAAAGGCGCATTCCGCAACCGGCAACATTCATTTTCACGAGCTCGGGCAGGACGATGCGATAGCCGACGTGGTTGGCGCCTGTGCAGCGATAAGCGGGTTCATGCCCTGCAGGATTTTTTGCTATCCCGTTTCTGTCGGCGGCGGTTTCGTGGAATTTTCCCACGGCAAGTTTCCGGTGCCCGCGCCTGCCACGCTCGAGATACTCAACGATTCGGAATTGAAATGGCGGAAAGGCCCTGTTGAAAAGGAGCTTCTCACGCCGACCGGAGCCGCGATACTCGCGCATTTTGCAAGTTCGGAAGTTCCGCAGTTCAGTTCGGAAAAAACAGGATACGGCTCCGGCGCGATGAAGCTCGATGTGCCGAACGCGCTGCGCGCCGTTTTGGGAGACGCGGACGATATTCTCGAAAAGGACAGCATAGAAGTCTTGGAGACAAACGTGGACAACGTCAGCGGCGAGATTCTCGGAAATTTGTTGGAGGAGCTTCTCGCTTCCGGCGCAAGGGATGTTGCGCTGATTCCAGTCACGATGAAAAAAAGCAGGAGCGGGCACATAATACAAGCCATAGCCAAGCCGGAGGATTCGGCACGGCTTGCGCAAAAAATAATGGAGGAGACTGGCTCGCTCGGCGTGCGCATGATGCCGGTCACGCACAGACTGATTGCGAAAAGGGAAAACAAAAATGTTAAAACGAAAATAGGAAACTCCGAATACGACGTATCCGTAAAAATCGCTTCGGACCTCAAAGGAAAAATATTCGACGTCTCCGCGGAGTTTGAGGACTGCAAGCGCGCTGCACGCGTATCGGGCGTTCCCGTCAGGGAAGTTATGCGGATTGCGGAGGAAAAATGTCGGAAGGAGTTATCGGGATGAAAGTTTATTTATCGGGAAAATCATATTCTTGTCATGGTTATCGGGAAGCGGCACGGCGAAGTTGTCGGTCAGGTTCTGAAAGGGATAAGTCCTTCCGAGCGGGAGCGCAAACAGCTTGAGGATGCGGTTCGAAAGATATTGCAGGCTGCGGAAAATGCCGCGAAGATTTACGGGATGAAACCGATGCTCTGCGGCTCGGTCGCGAAGGACACCTGGCTCTCGCCGCCGGAAATCGACCTGTTCATGCTCTTTCCGGAGAGCCTGCCGAGAAAAAAACTGGAGGAATACGGGCTGCAGGCAGCGAAGGAGATTTTTGAAAAGCTTGGGGGAAAGTGCAGGGCTGCGTACAGCGAGCATCCCTATCTCACGGGCTTGATTAAGTTTGATGAAAAAGCGCTTGAAGTTGACATAGTTCCCGCGTACGAGACATCCGCGACAAACATAAAGTCCGCGGTTGACAGGACCCCGCACCATGTGAATTTTGTTCTGAAGACCCTGGATTACGGGAAATGCCGGCAGGACGAGGTCCGTCTTTTGAAAAAATTCGCTGCGGCGCGCGGCTGCTACGGCGCCGACCTGGCTGTGCAGGGGTTTTCCGGATATTTGTGCGAACTCCTGATAATAAAGTTCGAAACATTTCTCGGCGTGATGGAAGCTGCATCGAAATGGCGCGCCGGGGTTGTGATAAACCATGTCGGGAAAAAAATGGAAAGGGAGTTCAGGGCCGAGGGAGAACCTTTGGTTGTGATAGATCCTGTTGACCCGAACAGGAATGTCGCAGCTTCTGTCTCTGTGGAAACTTTCTATAGGTTCGCGAAAGCTTGCGGCGATTTTTTGGAGAATCCCGGCGCAAGGTTTTTCGAGAAGGACCTTGTGCAGCCTTACAGCGCGGACGAGGTGGAGCAGATAATTGCGGAGAGGGGGACGAGATTTTACGCAATAAGGTTTCCCTCCCCGGAGCTTCAGCCTGATGTCTATCACTCGCAGATGAGGAAGGCGCTGTTCAGGATTGGCGAGATTGCAAAAAAGGAAGGGTTTGCGCTTATCGGCAAGGATTATTGCGCAGGGAGAGAAACCATAATCCTGCTGGAAGCCGAAAACTGGATGCTGCCGAAGATAATGAAGCGGACCGGGCCGAGCGTGTTCAGCAGGCATGCGGAAGATTTCCTAAACCATTACCATGGCAGGAGAATCTTCATTGAAAACGGCGCTTGGACAGCGATTCTGGAAAGAAGACACCATCTCCTTCTGGAGCTGCTGAAAGAGCTGTTCAGTTCCGACATGGCTGCGCGCGGCATCCCGAAAAACATAGCAAAGGCGATGGAGAAGTGCGAGCTTGCGAGCGGGGACGATTTTCTGCGGCTTGCGAAAAGGCTGCCCGAGGACTTCCGCGCCTTCCTGCGCCAGTATTTCGAGAAGGACTTGAATGTCGCGAGATAAGAAATGATGGAAATACGATACGGAACAAATTGCAAAGACAATACACAATCATTTCCAAAATAAGACGACTGCTAAAGTGTTTTAACGAGATGCTGCTTTTAGTGCTCCTGAAATCAATTCATATTGTACTTTATTTTTTTACCAGCCCTTTCTTCTCCATCATCAGGAACGGATAACCGCGCAAGTCGGGATTGGAAGTGTCAACTCCCAAACTTTTCGCGAGCTTGAACAGCTTCTCGCGCGCTTTCTCAACTGTCCCGAATTCCTTCATCGCCTCAATCTCGATGAAGTGTCCCAAGTCTTTCACGACATCAAGCGCGATTTCGAACTCGCCGTTGTAATCGTATGTTTCTCTTTCCTTGTCAACTGTGACAAGAGGTTTCAAGTTTATTGCAGAAAATATTTTCTTCAAGCCTTCAGGATTTTTTATTTCCGTCTCAAACTCGTCGCAGTGTGTATGAACCTCCGCGTTCTCGGGAACGAAATGCTTGTAATTAAGAATCGTCTTGTCGCCGCGCTTCCTTATGCTCAGCCACTCGAAAGGGAATCTCGGCTCAACGAAATTCCTGTGCGCGGGCGTGAAATATTCGTCTATCTGCCGGACTTTCTTCACGAACTTCGCGCTGTTCTGCACATTTTCCCTGACCTTCAAGAAAGCGCCCTCGTCGAGTTTTATCTTAATTTCTATTTCCGTGTCGTTGTGGGACATAAAAGAATCACTTCCATTTTTTCACATCATCCCTCACGGCTTCAACAAATTTCTTTATAGCTCCAACTTTCTTTAACGCCTTGAAAACATCCTCTTCCGTAAAAGTAAAATATTCGTGCGCCGCAAGATTCCTGAAGCGGACAAGCTCTGAAAGCTCTTCATACAGTTTTTCATCTATGATTCCGCCCCTTTGAAGCAGATAGAAAATCTCCCTGTATTTCTATGGAAATTTTTAGGAATTAAAATCTTCTCGCATCAGCTTACGCCCACGCTCAACACGGTCGTGTTCGCGGCAGCGCTGTATCTCGTGAGTTCTATGGTGTTGCCGGACAACTCCCTCGGCGAGTCGAACTCAACAAGCAGCGTGCCTTTCTGGTAGATGCTGAAGTCCCGGGTGCCGGAAACGCTTGTCAGGCTCACGGTGCCGTCAAGAAGTATGACATCGTTCTTCGGGTAGAACCATTTCAGCTCATAGAGGCTGCCGCCTGATGAGGCGGCGCACCGCTGCCAGACCTGCTTGTTCGCATCAACGAGCGCCCAGTCCTGCTGCGCGCATATCTCCGGGTTTCCAAGAAGGCTGTAGTAGATGCCGTCGGTTTTCACGGAAAGCTTTCCAATGCTTGCGGAGAGCGTGCACTTGCTGCCGGAGCCCGTCCTCGCGGTGTCGAGAATCTTGTCGCTGCACTTCAGAAAATCGGCGCGCACATTCGTTATCTCCGCGCTCTGCATGGAGCCATATACCACCTTTTGCGCGACAGGTATCCCGGCCGCGGCCAGGGCGGTGACAACCGCCAGAATCAGGACAGCCTGAACAACCACAGCCAAGGCTTTCATTTTCATAAGAAGCGCCTCGCATAGATAAGGAACGAATCTCAATTATGCAGTTCAATACATCATTATGTAATCCTGTTCGTATATAAAAGTTTTGCTGTTTAATAATTCAGGACTGAAATACATCTTATGGGCCCGTAGTCTAGCTTGGTAGGATCTCAGCTTCGGGTGAGCCTTTTTTCGCGAAAAAAGGTTCAAGCCAAAAAAGGCATTTTGCCTTTTGATATTATAGAAAAAGCTGATGACCTGAGTAAGCTTTTCTTTCTTTAAAGAAAGAAAACCTTAAAGAAAAGAAAGAACTTGAAGAAAAAAAGTTTTCAGGAATTCGAAAAATGGGAGAAAAACGCAAGGTTCGGGGGTATCAGGAAACGCACGGAAACGAAGTTTCCGGCTGCGCCGAAAATCCTGCGGGATTTTCGTGCGACCCTTGAACTGAAGGGGTAAACCGATTGAAGTAGGCGAAGCCTACTTCCAGCTTTTTGCCCCCTGCGGTTCGGTCCCTGCCGGCGCACCAAAATAATTCCGCGAATTTATAAGGCAAGAAGATAAAATTAATTCGTGGTATTATGATGAAAAAAGATGTTTCATTTCCTTTAATCGCCCTTGTCCTGTCAATCATTGCCGTTTCAACCTTCGCGAGCGCGGCATACGGCTCGCTCGGAATAACATACACCCTTCTCGACAGCAAGGTGAAGCCGGGACAGGGCAGCACGATAACGCTGGCTTTTTCCAACGCCGCTTCCGGCGCCGCGTACAACATCAGGGTTTATGTAACCGCCGGCAGCTTCGTAATCCCTTCTTCAAATTATTTCACGCTCGGCTCGATAGGGC
>DAIDAN010000042.1 GCA_027310605.1 Candidatus Aenigmatarchaeota archaeon
GCGAAAGAGTATGCAACGATAAAGCCTTTTTTCTTTTTTATCCTTCGCATCGCGGTCTCGAAATTATCAACTGCATTCCTTCCCACGCCCTCGCTCTGCTTGGCTTGGATCGGATAGCCGCCGAGAAGCTGCGGGGTGAAGCCGTCTATTCCCATATCCCCGCTCTTTTTGGCGCTGACCGTGCCAAGGAATTTATTTGCAACAACCCAATTTTGAAATTCAAAAGGCGGAAGCTTTCTTATGTAGATTATGTCGACATTGCCGCGTATCAGGTTTGCGTTTACGCCGCATTCTTTCAGCAGCCGTACCCCGTTATCTTCGAAGCGTCAAGCTCGCTTCTCGCTGTCGTAGGGCAGATGTTTTTTGTTTTCAAGATTATTCTATCAATAAGCGAGAAGGTTATGTTGATGCTGCTGTTGTAAAAGGTTTGCGTATCGCCTGAATATAGCGTGATGTTCGGCTCTGCATTCAAATTGTATGACGAGAAGTTTGTCAGGAGAAGCTGTATCCTGAAGTCGGTCAGGTCTTTCGAGCCCGAGTTGTACGCGTACAGCGAAAGCTTGCCTGATGTGCAGTTGTAGCTGACATTGTCTATCGCCAGCCCCGCGGAGGAGCATTGGATGTTGGTGTCGCCTTGCGCTGTTATTGTTGCGGTCCGGCCCGAGGTGAAGCCCAGCGACCAGTTCGCGACAAGGTATATTAGCGTGAGCGTTATCGAAACCAGAAGCACGCTCGCTATCAGCGGGGACACAGCCTTCCTGTTTTTCATGATTTTATTTTGAGAATACGGATTAATATAATTTTGCATCAGAATGAAGCTGTTTCAGGACGGCCGTTAAATTTCTTGCAAACAGATTGCCATAATCGAGTTTCTGAGATTCATTCTGTAACGCATTTTTCAATCTCCTCTTTCACGATTTTAAGGACTTTTTCCCCTTCCATCTTTCCGCGAACTTCCTTCATCACTTCCCCCATAACAGCCGACACCTTCTTCTCCCTTGCAAGATGCGGATTTCTTGCAAGGGCATCTTTCACGATACTCCTTAGTTCGCCCTCCGTGACTTTTTTTATTTTCATAACTTCTTCAAACGGCGTGCCTTTGGAAAGGGCTTCCATAATCATAATGTCGGTGAAGAAGTCCTTTGATATTATTTTGCTTTTTTCAGCCGAAAACATTCTTTCAATAACATCCTCCGAAATATTTTCCACGGGAACGCCTTTCCTTTTCAGGTCTTTCATCACGGACAAAAGAATATTGGCGACAAACACGGGGTTGTATTCGCGCGGCCTGGCCGACAGTTTCTCGAACAAGCCGAGGTATTCGCTTTTCAACATCTGCCCAGCCATCTGCTTCGGCAAAATCTTTTCCAGCAAGCGCAGCCTCTCCCCTGCGGATTTCGGCGGCTTTGTTTTTTTGAGAAGTTCCGCAGTGATTTTTATCGCCGTCACATCGGTTTCGGGATACATTCTCGCCGCGCCCGGCAACGGGCGGAGATAGGAGCTTGTCCCGTCCGGGTTCGCGGCGCGCGTCTCCTCGGGAACGCATTTTATCGACTGCCCCGCCCTTTTCAAAACCGCCTCGCACGCGGTTTCCGCATTCCCGCCCGCGACTATGAACACCAAGTCGCCGCCGCCCGCCGAAAATTCTTTTCTTAATTTCGCGAAATCGTCCGCAAGAAACGGGAATTTCCCAGCCTCGTCGCTGTGGATTATTCCGAGCCCGAAAACCCCCGCGTAAGAGGACAGTTCCTTCCCGAAAGTTTTTCCCCCGCAGTCCCTTGCCATCAAGCCCGCGAAGCCCTTCAATATTCCGGCAAAGACAGTTCCGCCATCTTTTATCGCCTTCTGCATAAGGTTTGATTGCGTATTGATCAGCAATTTCGTGACATCTTTCATCGCAGGCGCGAGACTTTTTCTTTTTTCCAATTCATGTTTTATTTTTATCAAATCCTGCTGCCTCCTGATTTCATTTTCTATAACCGCTTCTATCGCGCCGAGTTCCTGCATGCCTTTTATCTCAACCCTTGCCCCGCCTTTTATGGAAACATTGATGTCCTGCCTTATCGCGCCTATTCCGCGCAGCCTGTTTCCGAGGAGCATCGTTCCGATATGTTCCGCTGCCTGTTTTGCCTGTTCCGGATTTTTTATGTCCGCTTCCGTGCCTATCTCAATGAGCGGCACGCCGAGCCTGTCAAGCCTGTATGCCGCGCCCTCGCCCGCGGGCGCTGCGGAGTCCTCCTCCAATGAAAGGCTTGCTATCCTGACGCCGCCGGATTTCGTTTCCATCCTGCCGTTCATGCCGATGAGCGCGGTTCGCTGGAATCCCGACACGGCGGAGCCGTCCGCAACTACTTTTCTCATCACGAAAATATAGTCAGGTATTGCACAGTTCAGAGCCTTTGCTATGGAAAGCGCAACCATGAGAGCGTCCCTGTTGATTTCGCGCGGCGGCTCCTCGTCCGCTTCCACGAGGCAGGAAGTCTCAGGATTTATCAGATAGGAAAATTTCCTTTCGCGCAGGAATTCCTGAAGCGCGGCAGCGTCCATCTTCCCGAGCTCGCCCGCGGAGGGCCTGATTTTTCTTGCTATTGTGATGGGGAAATCCCTGCTGCGCCTGTTCGGGCAGTTGCAGAAAAGTTTTTTATCGGTGTTGAGCTGTAGATGGATTTCCAGCCCGCACTTGAATCCGATTTTATCGTATTTGTTTTTTTCATTTTCTACATCCATAAAAACCATCCGTATTGCGAATCATATCATTACGACTTGATTTTGAAGATACGCCGATTATGGCATTCGCGCAAACAACTTAACGGCCGTCCTGAAACAGCTTCATTCAATAATGATTATGTCAGTTCAAAAATTCATCGATTCCGCTCCTCTCCGAGATTTCTCCGCGGAGATTTTTTCGCATAAGCTCTTTCGCCTTTTCCTTCCCGAAATTTCCGAGCAGCCAGGCGAGCTTTATGAAAGCTGTCTCGGGAAGCATGTCCTCGCAGGGTATGACGCCTGTTTCAAGCAAATCCCTGCCTGTGGAATAAACGCTCATGTTCACCCTTCCGTAAATCGTTTGCGATGCCATGCAGACGACAACACCTTTTTCAACCGCTCTTTTTAATGAATCAAAAAACAGCCTGTTCTTTTCTGTGAATTTGCCAAGCGCATTTATCGGCGCGTGTCCCAGCCCAGTTCCCTCAAGAACCATGCCTTTGTATTTTTTCTTGACAAGAAAATTTATCAGGGAAGAATCAACGCAGGGAGATATTTTCACGAACGCGACTTTTTCCTCCATTTTCATTTTCATTTTAACCTTTCTTTTTTTATCCTTTCTAACATAATCTTTTTTCAGGAATTCTATCCTGCTGTCCGAATAATTCACGCGCGCCCATGGTTTCGCATTAATCGGGCGGAAAGCGTCGCGCCTGCTCGCGTGCATCTTCCTCGATTTGCACGCCGGCAGGATGAGGCAGCTCCCGTCGCTGCTGTTCTCGTGCATGCATATCGCGACTCCTGAAAAATCAGAATTTGCAATAAAGTACGCGGCGCTCAAGAGATTCTGCGCGGCGTCGGTGCTTCCCCTGTCGCTGCTTCTTTGCGCGCCAACGAGGATGACGGGAACCGGAAGGCTCTGCAGCATGAACGCAAGAGCCGCAGAAGTGTAATGCATCGTGTCGGTGCCGTGCGTGATTATTATTCCGTCGGCGCCGTTCCTAATTTCATTTGCAATCTCCTTTGCAAGTGCCTGATAATGCGAAAACCGCATATCCTCCGAGAACATCGAAAACATGAGCTGCGTCCTGATGTTCGCCATCTCCTTGAGTTCTGGAAACATCGAAAGCAGGTCTTCCGGGGAAAACGATGAGACAACGCCTCCTGTCCGATAATCAACGCGCGAGGCAATCGTGCCGCCCGTGTGGAGAATTGATATGGTTGGCTTTGAATTGTCAAACTTCTGTTCCGCTTTTTTGGCGCGCATGCCGAACTCTAAACTTTCCCCCTCCATTATTTTCTTCGTCTCCGCGCTTTTTGACTTTTCCATCTTCACGCCCTTCCCGAATCTTATCCCGATGTTGTATCCGCTGTCAAGTTTGATGGCAACAGTGCCGGGCTCCGTGGAAGGCATAAGCAATCCTTCGAAAATATTTTCCCCTTTTCTTAAAACAACCCTATCACCTATTCCTACCCCGCTTTTTTTGAGCGCCTTGCGAATTTGCCGCGAATAATCGTTTTTCATATCAAGAATCTGTTTTTCTGATATATTAATTTGTTGAAAACGATATGGATTTAATTTGAGAACGGCTGTTCATTACGAATTGAAATCATTACGGAATGAATTGTCAGACGGACTAAAGAGCGCTTAATAAGCAACAGAAAAAGCCGTCCTGATTATGGAACTCAAGCCGTAATGTTGCGCAGAACAATCATACCAGCGTATCCGAAATTGGTCGTATTATTACGGCGTTCCTGCAAATCAAGTCATATTGTCAGCATCCCGAGAAGTCTATGCCCGAAGAGCTCACGGAATCCCTTGCGTTCGGACAGCTTGAGGAAACATAAACCGCTGTGATGTTGCAGCCGCCCGGCACCGAGGCGTTCGAGAAAAAATCTGTTTCCCCGGGATTTAATTTTCCGGCGCCGTTCCCCTGCGCGGTATTGTAAACGCTTGAGGAGCCGCCCTGATTAATCACGGAGAATGTTATGTTTGTTATCGGCGAGCTCTGGTCCTCGTTGGTGACCCTTATCTTGAGGGTTGCGCTCGTGCCGTTGTAGGACGCGGAATTTATCCTGAGCCTGTAGGCGCAGTTCAGCGCGGCTGCGGATTTGTCAGAGGTTGACGCCTGCTGCGTTCCCACGAATCCCGTGGAGAAGCTCAATATCAGCCCCGCTATGGTCATGGTGAAAGCTATGAGAAGCACTGTTGCGATTAGCGGGGAGATGGCTTTTTTTCTCATAAAAAGGAATTGGTTCATTGATTAATAAACCTTATATCAGCTGCTTCATCGAAACCGTCTGGTCGGGTGAGAGCGCGATTTTCCATATCCTGACCTCGTCGATTGTGCCGTTGAAATAATATGTCGGAGAGTATGAATCTGCAGAGCCTATGCTGACCCAGCTTGTCTTATTTCCGATGTTTTGTGCAGTGCCCGAACAAATCTTGTCTTTGTTTCCATTGACATATAAAGTGGTATTTCCTGTCGCCGAAGAATATGTGCCCGCAACATTATACCAAACCCCTTTTTGCAATGCAATATTTCCGCTGCATACAACATTCCAGCCTCCAGCGACAGCGTTTCCTATCAGCAAAGAAGCGTAATTTGTATTAACGGCAAAAAAATATGTATAGCTTCCCTTGGTTGCGACGATGCCATAAGTAGACATTGTTCC
>DAIDAN010000043.1 GCA_027310605.1 Candidatus Aenigmatarchaeota archaeon
CCTTTATCCAAACTTCTGCAAACGAATTATTTTTCCAGTTTTCAATAAAGTATGAGATTGGAACTTCATTATTCGAAGTTGTATTCAGCCACGAAAATCTCAAATCTGAAAAATCAGGTTTCATGTTTTTATCATAGGAAACATTTATGAAAATCTGATAATCAAAAAGAGTGTTTGAGTTTTGAGAGTTATTTACAATTATGGATTTTTCGTAAATCCAAGAATCATTAGATGCATACGTAGTTAATGGGAGCAATAAAACAAAGATAATAATTGGAAAGAGTTTTTTATTTTGCATAGTATTTTATACAAAATTTATTATATAAATAGCATATTTTGTGATTCAGAAATTAAAAATATAGTATAACACCTCTTGGAACTCCGAATGGAAGTATTTTAAAGGCTTGAATTTCTTCGGCAGGAAGTTCGCGGAAGGACAGAAAAAAACAGTGAAGAAATTCCTTGAAAAAGAAAACCTTTCGAAAGACTCGAGAATTCTCGACTTCGGCTGCGGGAGCGGGAGGACATTGAAGATGTTCAGGAGCCTCGGCTATGAAAACTCGACAGGCGCTGATGTCTCCCCCAACTCCATGATGTTGTGCGGAAAGGGCGGCTTTGAAAAGGGGAAAGATGTTTTTCTCGTGAAGGAAAGTGGAACGGATTTCAAAGACGGCGAATTCGATTTGGTTTTCGCTGACGGAGTTCTCGAGCATTTCTCTGATTTCTCGCCGATAGTCAGGGAGATGTGCAGGATAAGCAAGAAATATGTTTTAATAACGCAGCCGAACCATTTCTCGCTTTACGGCAGGCTCCTGCGGGGCGCGAACAGGAAGGCTGTTCATGAATACACCTATAAGATTGAAGACTTCAAAAAAGCTTTCGAGAAAAACGGCTTCGAGCTGATTCGGACTTCTTTCTTCAACCTCCGCGAGCAGTGGGCGCTGCTCTTCAGGAAAGAATAATACCAGGCGGCTTCGGTTTCTTTATAAATATTGGAAATTCATATTTGATAAAACATTACGAAAACTTTTCAGGAACGTTAACTTGGCTGCTCGAATCTGCGTTTCTATGAATTCAAGCCGTAATGATTTTCATTATGCATCGAATTTTAAATATTGCGTTTGAAGCGCTCTTATAGCGGTTAAATAAAATCAAGCCATACCGAGGTGTCCCCCTTGAAACTTAACGAAATAATCAAATATTGGTGGATTCCCGCGCTGATAGCAATCTTCCTTTTCGCGTTCTGGATACGCCAGCTCAACACGGTGCCGGACAGAATCTTATCTTACGACCCGGTTTTCCAGTACCGCTTCACCAAGTATATCGCGGACTTCGGAGTTACGCCGCTGTGGGACGAGCTTTCTTATTATGTCGGCCGCGCGGTCTCGATAAACAACTATCCGCCGCTGATGTGGTACATCACCGCTTTTGTCTACAAGCTTTTCGCCGCGGGCGCGACATTGAAAACTACGGCGGCGTTCATGGGCGCGGTTTTCGGAGCTATGATAACGATTCCCGCGTTCCTGCTCGGCCGTGAGCTGTCGAACAAATACGGCGGCTTGATGGCTGCGCTGCTCGTCGGAACAGCGCCGCAGATTCTGGTGCGAACCTTCGGAAGCTCCTTCGACAACGACCAGCTCGTCCTGTTCTTCATCCTCCTCACGACTTATCTCGGGATTTACGCGATGCGGAAGCGCACCGTCGGAAGCGTCTCGCTTGCGGTGCTCGGTTTCACGGCGTTCGCGGTGACATGGGGTGTTTACTGGTACCCGTTCTTCGTTTTGGCAGGAACAGCCGTTATCTATTTCCTTCTTGGAATTATTTTCGGCGACAGGAAAACTAAAATGAACTTTGACGAGAAGATTAAGCACGCATGGACCGAGGGAAAGAGAAACATCGCAGTGCTTGTTTCGCTGTTCGCGGGAATATTCATCGCAGCCTCCCTGCTCTCCGCAGACCCGCTCGGTTCGATAGGCGCGCTGTTTGGATTCGCCGGGAACGCTGAGAAATGGATTGTGAACATCTCGATTGCGGAACTCCAGCCCGCGGGATTCGCGCTCGCGAACATCGGCAGCTGGATAACGATGATGGGAAGGTTCGCAGTCGGGGACGCGCTTATCGACATTCTCATCTTCCTTGCTTTCACGGGTCTGATTATTTTCGGCCTGGCGGCGACATACAAAAAAAATATTTTCAGGAAAGCGGCGCTTCTTGCGTTACTGGCAATCTCACTTTTTACTGTGACCGCTGGAACGCGATTCACGGAATTCACCTCAGGCTTCATGATAATTCTCGTGGCAGCGGGATTCGGATATCTTGTTGATTGGACAAGCAAGAAAGGGCGGTTCCCGCTCGCGCTCGCCGCGGGATTGGGGCTGGCAATCGTTTTCACCGCCGCAAGCCTCGGTTATGCGACGGGCTTGGTTGTCGGACCAGACCAGGACGCGAACTGGGACGGCGCCTGGAACTTTTTGAAAACCCAAACACCGCAGGACTCGCTCGTCGGGACTTGGTGGGACCCGGGGCACATGGTAACAGGCTTGGCTGAGAGAAGGGTTGTCGCGGACGGTGCGCACTGCGGCTTCGACTGCAAGTACACGATAAACGACAGGATTGTGGACTTGGGAAAGACTTTCGCAACCAATAACGAAAACGAATCGGTGCAGATAATCAGAAAATATCAGGGAGACTCTCCGAAAGTTTATTGGATTGCTTCCGATGATTTGATAGGAAAATTCCAGTGGCTCCAGTATTACGGCACCGGCTGCGACGCGCGCTCCGACCAGAAATGTCCGCTTTATTACCAGCTGCCGCAGCAGTCCGTGAGATACACCCTGAACGGAGACATAGGACTGAGGGATTATGGGAATGTGATTATCCTGCCGGGAAAGGTTCCGCTGGCTTTGTTGAAGCAGGAAACGAATGCCGCGTTCTTCGCGGAGACTTTGTATTACGACAATGGGGAGGTAAAGAATTACAAACTTGACAGCAACATAACCGAATTGATGCAGCAGATAAAGCCCGTGACAGACCAGCTCGGGCTGAAACTCTCGCAGCAGCCTTTGCCTGTAACGGTTTGGGTGCGCTCCGATTATGCTTATGCCGTGATAATCCCGCAGAATTTGCGCAACAACATCTTCACGAAGATGTTCTTCCTCGAGGGCGCGGGCTTGAGCGACTTCAAGCAGGTCTTCAGGAACGAGGAGGTGAAGATATACGAAGTGACGGCGCTGGAGGGCAAAAATTAAGAGAGTGAAAAAAATGGCGATACACAAAAAGATAAAGGAGAGACAATCGGAAGTCCAAAAAAGCGGAGACGCGTGGGAAATTTTTGTAATGGATTTCGTAAACAAAAAACTGAAAGAAAACAGTTCTGATATAAGAATAATCAGGGGAAAGGAAGTCCAGAAAAATTCAGCAATATGGGAAAAACTTGCCATACCCGTCGGCAACAATGAAAAAATATGGGGAGATGTTGACTTGATTGCCTTGAAAAACGAGGAGCCCATCGCCGTGATAAGCTGCAAGACAAGTTTGCACGGCAGGCTTTCCGAGACATTATTTTATGCTGTTGTCCTGAAAGATATGATAGAAGATTTGAAAGTAGCGTTCGCGACATCCGACAAGGGAAGGCAGCAAAAAGCCGAAGTGTTCTCGTCTGAATGGGGAAGCGAAGAAAAACCAACGAAAGACAGATTATTAGCTGAAAAGTATCTCGACGGCGTCTATATTTACAACAAGAACACAAATCTCGGAGGAAAAATAAAAACTCTGGAAGAGTTGCCGAAAGATTTGGAAGCTTGGTCGAAGAAGGCAATCATTTCCTGAAGCTTGAAAGACTTTTTTGCGAGATTATTTTCTTTACCCTGTTCTCGGCGGTCTTACAGTATTCTTTTGAGATGTCAATATGTATGAATTTTCTTTCAGTCTTGCACGCCACGGCAGCCACAGTTCCCGTGCCGCCGAACATGTCAAAAACGACGTTGCCCTTGTATGTATAGAATTTTATCAGCCTGTAAATCAGCTCTTCCGGAAACGGCGCGGGATGCCCGTTTCTCTGAGTTTCCGGAGGAACATACCACATACCATCGGAGAATTTCATAAACTCCTCTTTCGTTATGTCTGCGTCTTTTTGATTTCCATCAAGCCTTGAGCCATCTTTTGAAAAAACCAAGACATATTCCCAAGAAGGGACTATATGCGGATTGGCCGGGCTCTTGAAGCTTCCCCATGCTGTCCTTTTTAGCATCGTTTGCTTATACCAGATTATCTCGGTCCTGAAAGTCATTCCTATCTTTCTCATCTGGTTTGAGAAATCATGATGTATGGGCACGAAATTTTTTATTCCTGTGGGGGCTATGTTCAAGGCAAACCTCCCTCCCGGAACCAGAATTCTTTTTGTTTCAATCCAAACTTTTTCCAGCCAATTCAGGTAATCTTCGTATTTCATGCTGTCGTTATGAGAATCATAATTCTTCCCAAGATTATACGGCGGCGATGTTATAGCCAAATGAATAGAGTTGTCAGGTATTTTCTTCATCTCTTCCAAGACGTCGCCGCAGATTATTTTATTTAGAGGCGATTTCATAAAACTCATCTTTCATTTTTTATCTTTCAAATATTTTTCTATTAACGATTCAACTATTTCTGTAGCAGTCTTTCCTTCCTCAATAGCCCGTATCCTTAATTTCGCCCATTTTTTTGTATCAACATTCATGCTTATTTTTTGTTTTTCTACCATAGAATATTACCTTATATATTTATGTATAGATGTATATATAAAGATTTGCCTTTACTTCCTCTTCCCCGCCCAGCCCAATATTGTTCTTAATCCGCGCAGCGCGAGCTTCGGGTTCTTTATCCCTGTTATTGCCTGCTTCATAATATAGGACGGACGGAAATAGAATTCGCGGTAAGCCAGCCTGCTCAGCTCCTTCAGCTTTTCCGGCGTGATATTTCCCTTTATCAAGGGAACATCCTCGGAGAATTCGCGGAAGTCGCGCGTCAGGAGAAGATTGTTTTCCAGGACATAATCGTACAGCCTGCTTCCGGGAAACGGCGTCAGGAATGATATTCCAACTATGTCAGGGCTTATTTTTTTCGCGGCTTTTATGGTTTCCTTTACATCCTCTTCCGTCTCGATTGGCGCGCCGATTATGAAAAAGCAGAACGGCGAGATTCCAGTTTTCCTGCAAAGTTTTATAGCATTCTCCGCCTTCTCCATGGTTATCTTTTTTCCATACCAGTCAATCACCTTCTGCGTTCCCGCCTCCACGCCGAAGCCGATTCTCCAGCATCCCGCGCTTTTCATTTCCTTCAGCAGCTCCAAATCCACTTGATCAACCCTGCAGGAGC